>DASUNL010000036.1:0-21738 GCA_036277175.1 Pyrinomonadaceae bacterium
CGGATTCGTTCGCCTCGCCGAGCACGTTCTCGCCGTTCGCCAAACGGTACGCGGCGACGCGCGGCCCCGCGTCCGTCGTGACGACGACCTCCGCCGTCCCGTTCGACAGCTCGTAACAGTTCGGCAGGTTAAGACAAGTTACTTTTCGCATCGTGAGGCTTTCAATACGCGAACGCCTGATAGATTTCCGTCCCGTCGTCTTCCAATGAATCGACGATGGGGTTGAAGCGCAAGAGGAAGCGCGCTCGCTCCGAGAGATTCGCGAGCGCGGCGCGCGGGACGCGGATGGAGACTTCGGGTCGGTAGAGCCAACGCCGGCTGTAGCCGAGGACGACCATCGGGCGCGGCTCTCGCGTGCGGTTGGGCGTGCCACGGTGAAGGCCGCGCACGTCGCGAATCATCACGTCGCCCGCGCGCATCAGAAGCGGTTCGAGCGCGGCCTCGCCCGACTCGATTCGCCGCAAGCCCTCCTCCTTCGACAGCATGTGCGTCGCGCGCGCCACCTCGAACGGCCCGTTCTCCGGTGTCACGTCGACGAGCGGGAAGTTGACGGCGAGTTGGAAGGGCGGCGTCTCCGTCCCCGTCTCGGGAAAAAGCGGCGGCGCGTCGCGATGCACGTCCTGATATTCCGAGCCGACGACGGGCGTGTCGGTCGCGAGCTGATGCAGCACGGCGTCCGCGCCGACGAGACGGAAGACGACGCCGAGGATGTCTTCGTCTTCGTAAACGGCGGGGTCACTGAAAGGCTCCGCGAAAGGCAGCGTCACGTAGAAGCGCCCCGGCCCACGGTTCTGCAACTCGCCCTCGCGCGCGATGTGTCGTTCAAGGAGCGGCGCGAACGCCGCGCGCCAAGCGTCGAGCGTCGCGCGCGCCAAGTGCCCCGGCAGGACGCAGAAGCCGTCCTCCAACACGCGCGCCGCGAACCCCTCAATCTCCCGCTCGCTGTAAAGCCCTTCGCTCATCACTTCCTTTGGCTCAGACGGTTCTGCACGACGACGACGACGAGAAGGATGATGCCTCGGAAGACGAGTTGCCACCAAGGGCTGATTTGTCCTTCGAGGTTGAAGATGTTGAAGATGAGGCCGAGGAGGATGACGCCGACGAGCGTCGCGCCGACGCCGCCCTGCCCGCCCGTCAGAAGCGTGCCGCCGACGACCACGGCCGCAATCGCGTCCAACTCCCAACCCAACGCCGCGACCGGCTGTCCCGCGCCGAGCCTCGACGCGAGCATCACGCCCGCGAGTCCCGCGAGCGCGCCGCTCAGAGCGTAGACGCCGATGGTGACGCGGCCGACGTTGAGTCCCATCAGACGCGCCGCCTCCTCGTTGTCGCCGAGCGCGTAGACGTGTCGTCCGAAGCGCGTCCGCGTCAGCACCAACCAGCCGAGCGCGTAGGCGGCGAACAGGATGATGACCGGGTAAGGCAGGTCGAACGCGCCAAGCTCGATTCGGCCGCGACCGAGTTCGGCGAACCCTTCGGCCTCGCGGCCGACGCGCACCGACTGCTCGCCCGTGTAGGCGAGCGCGAGCCCTCGCGCCGCGATCATCATCGCCAGCGTGACGATGAAGGGCTGGATGCGCGCCTTCGCAATCACGACGCCGTTAAGGACGCCGAGCGCGGCCGCCGCCGCGACGCCCGCAGCGAGCGCGATGACGAGTCCCTGTCCCGCGAGCGAGGCCGCGATGACTCCGGCGACGGCTAAGATAGAGCCGACCGAGAGGTCGATGCCGCCCGTCAGGATGACGAACGTCATGCCGAGCGCGATGAGGCCCACCATGCTGTTCTGCCGAAGCACGTTGATTAAGTTCTCGGGCGGCCAGCCCAGAAAGTTCTCGTAGCGAAACGCGGCGAAGACGAAGAGCAGCGCGAGCGCGAAGAGCGCCCCCTGCCTCTGCGCGAGCGAGGCGAGCCGCGCGCGCCACACGTGCCCGCGCACCGACTCGCCGCCGTCAATAGTCGCCGTCCCCGTCTGACTCATCGCTCACCTCCCGTCAACGAAACTCCGCGCGCGTCGCCCGCGCCGACACGCGACGGCGCACTCAACTTTGTGCGCGCCCCGCTCGCACGGACGCGCAACCAGTCGAAGCGCGCCGCGCCGCCCGACGCCACGAGCGCGACGCGCGCGCCCTCGACGTGACGGCCCGTCACCACGTCTCCCAACTCCGTCCACGCGCGCCCGTCCGCCGAGAACGCGAAGCGATACTCTTCGCCGCCCTCGGCCGTCATTCGTAACTCGACGAAACCGGACGACGGCGCTACGGCGTCCGCGACCCTTCGCAACTCTTCGCCCTCGCGACGCCAGACGGTGACGCGCCCGCCGCCCGCCGAGATGCCGACGGCCGCGTCGCGCCAACTGTATGCCGCGAGTCCCGCCCTTGTGCCCGCGCTCATCCGCCGCGTCTCGACGCGCACCGTCGCCGTGTAGTCGCCCGACACGGTCTGCCGCGCGACGACCGCCGCCGTCCACTCGTCGGCCTTCGGGTTCGTGCCGGGCACGAGCACGAGTCGCCCGCCCGACGCCCTCTCGACGCGCGCCGTCTGCGAGACGCGCATCGGCCACTGCCATTCGGGGCGCAGGCGCGGCGCGTCGAAGTCGTCAAAAGTTTCGGCCTCGTCGTCCTCCTCGCGCACGCCCAAAGGCGACGGCGCGACCGACGTCGGCCCGCGCCCCGCGTTAACGACCGGCCACCCGTCCGCGCCCCAAGTCACTTCATCGAGCAGAGCCTCGCGGCCGACGTTGAAGGTGTCGCGTCGCCGCCGGTACGAGTGGTAGAGCAGAAAGTCGCGGCCGTCCGAAGTCGTCACGATGCTGCCGTGGCCGGGGCATTGCCAGTCGGCGTTGTCGTCGATGATGGGGTTGCGCGCGTGCTTCTCCCAAGGGCCGAGCAGACGGCGCGCGCGCGCGACGCCCAAAGCGTAATCGCAGCCGCGACCGCAGCAGGCGTTGCCCGAATAGAAGTGATAGAACCAACCGCCGCGCCGCACGATGTAAGAGCCTTCGGTGACGTGCCGCTCCCACGCTTCGGTGTTGCGCAAGATTTCGACGCGGCGGCCCAAGAGGCGCGTGCCGTCTTCCGTGAGACGCTGCGCGAAAACGGAAGTCGGCTCGTCAGGCTCGGCGTCGTTGCCGTCGGCCTTCCAGACGAGGAAAGGACGCCCGCGCTCGTCGCGTATGAAGAAGGCGTCAATCGAGCCGACGCCTCTTAGCTCCGGTATCTCGCAGACGAGCGGGCCGTGGTCGCGGTACGGGCCGCCGGGTCGCGCTGACGTAGCGACGGCGACGCAGAGCGTGCCCACCTTATTCGGCCCCTCGTCGCGCCGCGCCGTGTAGTAGACGAAGAAGCGCCCTCGGTCGCTCGTGATTTCGGGAGCCCAGAAGTCGCCCTTCGCCCACGACGGACGACGCGCAAAGACGTATCCCGTGACGCGCCAGTTGACGAGGTCGCGCGAGCGCAGGAGCGGGAAGTGCGGAGCCCAAGTGCCGGTCGTCGTCGTCGCCCAGTAGTCGCGCCCGACGCGAATCACCGAAGGGTCGGGGAAGTCGCCCGCGATGACCGGGTTCGTGTAAGTCGCGCCCGCGTCGCGTCTCTGCGCCGCGAACGGATGCGCGCAGAAGCAAAGCAGGAGCAGCAGCGCGACGATTACACGAGAGAGCGCGGCCGGTAAGCGGGCGCGCGTGAGTCGTCTCTTTATAAACTTTTGACGGCGGCGCATCGAACGGGTTCAGGCGACCTTCGGGCGCTGGATGTAGACGGCGACGATGATGATGGCGGCCTTGATGACGAGCGACCAAGCGTAGGAGATGCCGTTCATGTTGAAGCTCGTCGTGATGACCTGCATGATGAGCGCGCCGACGAGCGTGCCGATGACGGTCGCGCGCCCGCCCGTCAGAGGCGTCCCGCCGACGACGGTCGCGGCGATGGCGTCGAGCTCGATGTTGAGCCCGATGTTCGGCGCGTCGCTCGCGCCCTGCCGCGCCGTCTCGATGAGTCCGGCGAGTCCTGCCAAAAGTCCGCTCAGCGCGTAGACCGTCACCTTCGTCCGCGCAACCTTGACTCCCGCCAAACGCGCCGCCGCCTCGTTGCCGCCGACGGCCAAGACGTAACGGCCGAACGCCGTGAAGCGCATGAAGAAGATGGCGGCCGCGACGACGAGAAGCATCAGGAGCACTTGGACGGGCACGCCCGCCACGCTGCCGCGCCCGATGGTCTCAAACGTCGGGTTGCTGAACGGTATCAACTGCCCGCCGTTGATGACCTGCGCGACGCCGCGACCCGAGATGAGTAGCGCGAGCGTGACGATGATGGGCTGGATGCGGAAGGCCGAGATGAGCGCGCCGTTAAAAGCCCCGGCGGCGGTCGCCACCGCGAGCGCGAGAAGGACGGCCAACGCGACGCCATTGTCGAGCGACGTGGCGGCGACGGCCGAGGCAATCGCCATCACCGCGCCGACCGAGAGGTCTATGCCGCCCGTCGCAATCACGAACGTCATCCCGACGGCGACGAGCACCGTCGGCGCGACTTGCAGAAGGATGTTGCGAAAGTTGTTGGCGTCGAGAAAGTTCGGCGTGACGATGGAGTTGAACAGGACGAGCAGGACGAGCGCGGCCAGCGCGCCGTAGGTCGGCGCGTAGTCGGCGAGTTGCCCGCGCCGCGTCGCAAACACCTTGCCCGCCCCCGCCGCGTCAGACATCGTCTCCGGCCTCCTTCTCTTCGGCCGCCGCCTCGTCAACTTCGGCCATCGCGTGAATGATGTTGTCCTGCGAAATCTCGGCGCGCTTAAGCTCGGCGACGGCGCGGCCGTCGCGCATGACGACGACGCGCGAGCTGCCTTCGACCAACTCCTCAAGCTCGGACGAAATCATCAGCACGCCCAAGCCTTCGCGCGCCAGCTCGTTGATGAGCGACTGAATCTCGCCCTTCGCGCCGATGTCGATGCCGCGCGTCGGTTCGTCCAAGATGAGAAACTTCGGGTTCTTGCAGAGCCAGCGCGCGAGCAGAACCTTCTGCTGGTTGCCGCCCGAAAGCTCCCTAATCTTCTGCTCGGCGCTCGACGCCTTGATGCCGAGACGCTTCATGAACCGCTCGACGATTTCGTTCTGCCGCGCGCGCGAGACGATGCCGAGACGCGAGAGCGCGGGCAGAGCAGCGAGCGTCAGGTTCTCGCGCACAGAGAGTTCGGGAATGATGCCCTCGGCCTTTCTGTCTTCGGAGAGCAGGGCCAGCCCGGCGCGTATGGCGTCGCCCGGCGAGTTGAGTTTGAGACGCTCGCCTTCGAGATAGATTTCGCCCTCGTCAACCGCGTCCGCGCCGAAGAGAGCGCGCGCCGTCTCGGTGCGTCCAGACCCCAAGAGGCCCGCCATGCCGACAATCTCGCCGCGCGCGGCGTCGAGAGTGACGCCGCCGAGCTTGCGCCCGCGCCGCAAATTCTCGGCGCGCAAGAGTGGCTCGCGCTCGGCCGTCGCGGCGGCGGCGTCCGCGCCGTGCTCGCCGAAGGCGGTCGCGCCTTTGCGTTGCAACTCTTCGCGCTGCTTGCCGAGCATCAGGCAGACGAGGTCGAGTCGTTCGAGACCGGCGAGCGGGCGGGTGGCGACAAACTTGCCGTCGCGCAAAATCGTCACCGTGTCGCAGACGGCGTAAAGCTCGTCGAAGCGGTGGCTGATGTAGACCAGCCCGACGCCCTCGGCCTTCAAGCGGCGAATCACTTCGTAGAGAATCGAGACCTCACGCTCCGTCAGTGAGCTGGTCGGCTCATCCAAGACGACCACCCTCGCGCCGAACGAGACGCCGCGCGCGATGGCGACCATCTGCCGGAGCGCGATGTTGAGCGACCCGAGTGTGGCGCGCGGGTCGATGTTGAGGCCGAGTCGGTCGAGGATGCTTGCGGCCTCCGCGTTCATCCGCTTCCAATCGACGAGGCCGAAGCGGCGCGGCTCGCGGCCCAAGAAGATGTTCTCGGCGACGGTGCGGAACATCAGAAGGTTGACCTCCTGATAGACGGCGACGACGCCCGCCTCTTGCGCGTCCTCGGGCGAAGCGAAGTTGACCTCGCGGCCTTCGAGCAGGACGCGCCCGCCGTCGCGGCGGTACGCGCCCGTCATGATTTTGATGAGCGTCGATTTGCCCGCCCCGTTCTCGCCGACGAGCGCGTGTACCTCGCCGCGCTCAAGACGAAAGTCGACGCCGGAGAGCGCCGTCACGCCCGCGAAGACCTTCGTGATGCCCTCCATGCGGAGGAGTGGTTCGGTGCTCATAAGCTTGAGAGGTCAGAACTGCTCGTTAACGTGCTGCGCGGCGTTCGTCGAGTCGAAGAAGCGGTCGGGGACGATGATTTTGGGCGGGACTGACTCGCCCCTGAGATGTTTCTCCAAGGTCTCGAAGGCGATGGGGCCGAAGCGCGGGTTGCACTCGACCGTCGCGTTCATCTCGCCGCGCATGATGGCTTCGAGCGCAGACTTCTGCCCGTCGACCGAGACGACTAAAACGTCCGTGCCGGGCCGCAGCCCCGCCGCCTTGAGCGCCTGAATCGCGCCGAGCGCCATCTCGTCGTTGTGCGCGTAGACGGCCGTGATAGTTTTGCCGTGCGCCTGAATCAGGTTCTCCATCACCTTCTGCCCCTCGGCGCGCGTGAAGTTGCCGGGCTGCGACGCGACGATTTTCATGTCGGGGCTTGAGGCGATGGCCTTGGCGAAGCCGTCGTGACGGTCGCGCGCCACTGACGAACCGGCCGTGCCGAGCAACTCGACGATGCCTGCCTTCCCGCCCGACTTCTGCACGAGCCATTCGCCCGCGCGTCGCCCTTCCTCGACGAAGTCAGAGCCGATGAAGGCGACGAAGTCTTGACCGGGCGTCCCTTCGACCTCTCGGTCGATGAGGAAGACTGGTATCTTCGCCTCCTTCGCCGACTGGAGGGCCAACTCGAACCCGCGCGCCTCGCGCGGCGCGAGGAAGATGGCGTCGACGCGCTGCGCGATGAGGTCTTCGACGTCGGAGACCTGTTTGGCCGTCTGCCCCTGCGCGTCGGTCAGAATCAATTCGTAACGGTCGGCGCGCTTGGCCGCCTCGTCCTTCATCGACTGCGACTCGGCGATGCGCCAAGGGCCACTGTGCTCCATCTGCGAAAACCCGACGCGCAGTTTCTTACCTCCGTCCGCGCCGCCGCCTCCGCCGCTACCTTCTTTGCGACAGCCGCCGAACGCGACGGCCAGCCCCAGCACGAGAACCAGCGAGGTGAAAAAGTTGACCGCCCGCCTGCCTTTGTTTGCTCTCATTTTAGTGTCTCTCCCGGTCGTGTCTCGTCGGACGAAAATTTCGCGAAGCGCGTCTCTCAAATTCGTCGTCAGCGCGAAGGCTCGACGCGCAGGAAGCCGAAGCGCGCCTGCGCCCCCGCGCGCCCGCCCGCGACGAGCGCGACGCGCACGCCCCTGTCCCAAGGCGGCAGGTACTCGCCGTCGACCTCGCCGCCGAGGTCTCGCCAATCACGCCCGTCGCGGCTGTAGGCGAAGCGGTAGCGTCGGCCGTCGCGCGCGCGCATGCGCAGGTGAAGCCTTGCTCCGGCGGGCGCGTCCTCGGTCTCGACCAGACGCTGCTCGTTCTTCTCGCGCCGCCACAGGATGACCTTCCCGTCGCCGACGCTTACGCCGAGCGCGTTCTCCATGTCGCCGAAGGCCGAAAGCCCGGCGGCCGCGCCGCCCGTCAGGTCGCCCGTCTCGACGACGGTCGTCGCCTCGTAATCGCCCGTCGTCGTCGAGCGGGCGACGACGGCGATGGGCGGGGCTTCGGGCCGCGACGCATCCGGCGAAAGCACCAGCCAGCCCTGCCGCCGCGTGTCAACCCTCATGACGGGCACGAGGGCGTGCGGCCACTGCCAGCCGGGCCGCAGACGCGGCGTTGTGAATTCGTCGTAGAAGCCGACGTCGCGCGTGGACGCGCGCGCGCCCCGTGGCGCGTCGGCACGCGCACTCGGCCCGCGCCCGCCGTTAATCACGGGCCAGCCGTCTCTGCCCCACGTCACCTCGTCGAGTAGCGCCTGACGGCCGACGTAAACGAAATCCTTCGCGTCCATCGCGTGATACAAAAGCCAGTCGCGCCCCTGCGCGTCCGAGACGACCGTGCCGTGGCCCGGACACTTCCAGTTGTCATTACCTTTCAGAATCGGGTTGCGCGCGTGCTTCTCCCAAGGGCCGAGCAGGCTGCGCGCGCGCGCGACGCCCATCATGTAGTTGCACTCGCGCGCGCAGCAGAAGTTGCCCGAGTAGAACATGTAGAACCAGCCGCCGCGTCGGACGACGGCCGGGCCTTCGATGAGGTCGCCGTAAGGCAGCGTCGCGTGCTTCTCCCAAGGCTCTGTGTTGCGCAAAATTTCCTGACGCTCGCCGACGAGGCGCGTGCCGTCGTTCGACAGGCGTTGCGCCCAGATGGGCGTCGGCTTCTGGACGGAGTTGCCGTCCTCCTTCCAGAGCAGGTAGCGTCGGCCGCGCTCGTCTGTGACGGGGAAGCCGTCAATCGAGCCGACTTCCTGACAGACGAGCGGGCCGTGGTCGCGATACGGCCCCTGCGGACGGCGCGCCGTCGCGACGGCGACGCAGAGCGGCCCGTCCTTTTTGCGCGCGGTGTAGTAGACGTAGAAGCGTCCGTTGTGCTGCGAGATTTCGGGAGCCCAGTAGTTGCCGACCGACCACGCGGGGCGCGCGTCGAAGACCGTCCCGACGGCGTCCCAGTTGACGAGGTCGCGCGAGCGCAGGATGGGGAACTCCGGCCCCCACTCCGAAGAGGTGGCGACGGCCCAGTAGTCGCCGCCGACGCGAATCACCGAAGGGTCTGGAAAGTCTCCGGCCGCGACGGGGTTCGCGTAAGTCGCGCGACGCTGCGCCGCCGCGTCCGGCGACACAGCCAAGATGGACGCGAACAAAGCCGCGACGAGAACGACCGCGCGCATCGCTCGGCGCAACAACACGCGCGCTCGCACCGACGCGCGCAAGGACGAAGGCGAAGCGCGCCTCACATCTTTAACCGTCTCGACCGATTCAACCGACTCAACCCTCATGTTCGTCAGCATCTCTTTCATCTCTCACCCCCGGTCTGTCGTTCGCGTGCGGGCGCGGTCGAGCCGCGCGTGACAAGGTAGGTCGGGATTCTGATTTCGACGCCCTGCTGCTCAGGGTGCGCGATGGTCGCCATCAAAGCCTCGACCGCGTGGCGTCCCAAGTCGGCGCGCGGCAGGCAGACGGTCGTCAGGCGCGGCTCGACGAGCGACGCGAACGCGATGTCGTCGAAGCCGACGACCGAGATGTCGCGCGGGATGACGAGTCCCTCGGCGTGGAACTCGCCCATCGCGCCGAGCGCCATCAAATCGTTTGCGGCGACGACGGCCGTCGGCAGCACGCCCCGCGACAACATCTCGCGCGCCGCCCGCCGTCCGCCTTCGAGCCGCAGGTCGCCCGCGTAGATGCGCGGCGGCGAGTCGGGCAGAAACTTCGCGGTCGAGGCGCGGAACGCTTCGAGTCGCTTCGCCGACGAGCGCAGGCGTTCCGGCCCGCTGACGAAGGCGATGTCGCGGTGGCCCAAGGAGACGAGGTGGCGAATCGCCTCCTCGATGCCCGACTCGTACTCGACGCACAGGTTGCTCATGTGCGGCCCCGGCGCTCCGAGGTCGAGGAAGACGACGGCGACCTCGCGCCGCGCCAGCTCTTCAATGAGCCCAGCGTCCATCTCCGAGGTCATCAACGCGACGCCCGCGACCTTGCGCTCGATGAGGCGGCGGACGTAGTGCGACGTGCGCTCCGGGTCGTAGTTCGTGTTCGAGAGCACCACGTCGTAGCCGTGCTCAAACGCCGTCGTCTCGATTGACTTGACGAGCTCTGGGAAGAACGGGTTCGAGATGTCGGAGATGAGCAGGCCGAGAATCTGGCTGCGCCCCGACGCGAGGCTGCGCGCGTGCGCGTTCGGGTAGTAGCCGCACTCCTCGACGGCCGCCAGCACGCGCGCGCGCACCTCGTCGGAGACGAACCTCGTGTTGTTGATGACGTGCGAGACGGTCGCCGTCGAGACCCCCGCCGCCCGCGCCACGTCCTTGATGCTGCTCATAGAAAAGCCGTCAATGGTGAATCGTGAATCGTAAATGGATTGACAGGCACTCGGCCCGCCGCTTCGCCGTTCGAGTAGTGCGCCTCTCAAACACGATTGACGATTTACGATTTGCGATTCACGAGTCCGTCACTTCCCTTGCCCCTTCGCCCGCCTCCGAGACGTAGACGACGGGCGCGAAGCCGAAACGCTCGGTGTAGGCGCGCGTGGTCGTCCGCGTGAACTCGTCGAGCGCGTCGCGGCGGACGAGGCTGACGGTCGAGCCGCCAAAGCCGCCGCCCGTCATGCGCGAGCCGAAGACCCCGTCCGCGCCCCAAGCCGTCTCGGCCAAAGCGTCAAGCTCCGCGCTGCTCACCTCATAGTCGTCGCGCAAGGAGACGTGCGACTCGTTCATCAGACGCCCGACCTCGACCAAGTCTCCGCGCCGTAGCGCCGTGGCGGCGGCGAGCGTCCGCGCGTTCTCCGTCACGACGTGGCGGCAGCGTCGCCGCACGGGCTCAGGCAAGTCCGACTCGCGGCGCGCGAACTCTTCCACGCTCACGTCACGCAGCTGCACGACGGCGGGCAGCCGTTCGCGCAAAAGCTCGACGCCCCGCTCGCACTCCGCGCGCCGCGTGTTGTACTCCGACGACGAAAGCTCGTGCTTGACGCGCGAGTCGCAGATGACGACGGCCGCGCGCGAGGTGTCGAGGGGCACGTGCTCGACGGCGAGCGTGCGGCAGTCTATCAGGAGCGCGTGTCCCGCGCGCCCGAGCGCGGAGACGAGTTGATCCATGATGCCGACGAGCGCGCCGACGTAGGTGTGCTCGGCCTGCTGGCCCGCGAGCGCAAGCTCCACGCGGTCGACCTCGACGCCCGACACAGACATCATCGCCAGCCCCGACGCGACTTCGAGCGCGGCCGAAGAGGAGAGGCCCGCCCCGGAAGGCACGTCCGAGAGAATCATCATGTCCGCGCCCGCGAGTCGCGCGCCGCGCTCGATGAGCGCCCGCGCGACGCCCTCGACGTAGTCGAGCCAGATGCCGCGTCGCGGCGGGCCGGCGTGGTCTAAGTCGAACTCGGCCTCCGCGTTCGAGTTGAGCGTCAGCACGCGCACCAGACGATCCGCGCGTGGTGCGGCGGCGACGACCGTCTCGCGGTCAATCGCCAGAGGGAGCACGAAGCCGCCGTTATAGTCGGTGTGCTCGCCGATTAAGTTGACGCGGCCGGGCGCGCGAAATAGACGCGGCTCGCGCCCGTAACGCTCGCGGAACGCCCGCCTGATTGTACCGCGTTCGATCAAGACGTTCGCGACCCTCCTTGCCTATCAACGCGCGCCGCCCGCTCGTCGCCACGCCCCGCGACGCCCTTCAACGCTGCTCGAAAATCCGCCGGAACTCCTCGGGCGCGGCCTTCGGTCGCCGGTCGTAGGTCATCAACCCGTTAATTTCCTGCTCGACGTCCGTCAGCTGCGTGTAGCAGTAGCCGGCCCAAGCCTTGTTCGAGACGATGGCTTTGACCAGACCGTCGAGACGCAGGAGCATCGCCTCTTTCGTCGGCTCGATGCCGGAGTAGCCCCACTCGTTCGCGGCCTTCTGCGCGCCCATCCGGTAGGCGATGCCGCCGAACTCCGTGAGGACGAACGGCGAGCCGTTGTAGCGGTGTCCGAGCGCGAGCGCCTCGCGCCCGTTGCGCGGGACGCGCGCTGGCTCGGTCTCCAAGATTTTATAACGCGCCGCCAACTCGTCGCCCGTCCGCGCGTAGTCGTGCAGGGCGAAGAGGTCGGTCGCGCTCGTGTGCTCCCAACCGTCGTTGTCGATGACGAGCCGCGTCGGGTCGAGCGAGCGCAGGAGGTAGTACATCGACGCGGCGTGCTCCTGCTGCGCGCGGTTGGTGAAGATGTCGGGCACGCCCCACGACTCGTTGATGGGAACCCAGACGATGACGGACGGGTGATTGTAGTCGCGCGCGACGAGCTGCTGCCACTCGTCGGTGAAGCGCGCGACGTACTCGTCCGTGTAGTCCTGCGCGTTCGCCATCTCGCCCCAGACGAAGAAGCCCTCGCGGTCGGCCCAGTAGAGCCAGCGCGGGTCTTCCGCCTTCTGGTGCTTGCGCGCGCCGTTGAAGCCGAACGACTTGGCCGCGCGGATGTCGAACCGCATCGCCTCGTCCGTGGGCGGCGTCAGAAGACCCTCGGGCCAGTAGCCTTGGTCGAGGACGAGGCGCAAGAAGACAGGCGAGTTGTTGAGGTGGACGCGCCCGTCGTGCGTGCTCACCTTGCGCTGGCCGAAGTAGCTCTCGACGCGGTCGAGCACTTGGCCGCTCGCGCCGACGAGCTCGACCGTCAGGTCGTAGAGCGTCGGCTCCCAAGGCGACCACAAACGCTGCTCGCTCAACTTGTGTATGGCGACGGGCCGCGCCGTCGTCGCCGAGACTTCCGACTGCGCGTGTACGCGACCCGCGAGGCGCACGGTCGTCCGCAACTTCATGTCCGGCGCGGGGCGGCTGAGCACGGCCTCGACGGACACTTGCGAGTTGTCAACGTCGGGCGTCGTGCGCAGGCGCGCGACGTGTACGGGGTCGACCGCCTCCATCCAGACGGGCTGCCAGATGCCCGTCGTGCGCGTGTACCAGATGCCCTCGGACTTCGGCCCCCAGAACTGCTTGCCGCGCGGCACGGTGCGGTCGGCCCAAGGGTCGAAGACGCGCACGACGACCGTGTTCGCGCCCGCCCTGAGCAGGTCGGTGACGTCTAAGGAGAAGCCGACGTGGCCGCCGCGATGCGCGCCGGCTTGCAGCCCGTTGACCCACACGCGCGCCTCGTAATCGACCGCGCCGAAGTGTAGGTGGACGCGGCGGCCGCCGCGACGGAAAGCGTCGGGGACGTTGAGCGCGCGCGAGTACCAGACGACGTCGTGCGGAGCGGTGTCGCCGATGCCGCTCAGCTTCGACTGGAAGGCGAAGGGGACGACGATTGACTTCGAGAAACGCTTGCCGGCCGACGGGTCGTACCAACGCTCGGCCAAGCCCCGGTCGGCGTCGTCGAACTCGAACTCCCAGCGGCCGTTTAGGGTCTGCCACTCGGCGCGCATCAGGTCGGGGCGCGGGTGCTCGGCGCGCGGCACGTCGCCTTGCGCGCGCGCGTCCTGCGAAGCGAAGACGCACACGGTCAGGGCGGCGAGCAGCAGCAGCTTAGACGCTCTCTTCATCATCACTCACCAAGTCGCTTCACCTTCAATCACGGAGTCGCTTCACCAATCGCCCGCGGAGTCGCGCGTCACCTCACGACGGGCGCGGGGCGCACGCCCTCCGAGGGTCGGCCCGCTTCGACGCGCGGCCAGCCCGCGCGCCACGTCAGGCGGTCGACGAGCATCACGCGGCGCACCGAGCGGTCGCCGCTAATCGCCGCGTCGAGGTAAGGGCGGCGCACGTCAATCGCGTGATACGCCATCCAGTCCTGCCCCGCCTCGTCGGTAAAAGTAGAGTTGTGGCCGGGCGCAATCCAACGCTCGCCGCGCCTGAGAATAACGCTGTCCGCAGCGCCCGTCGCTTGCGCCAAAGTCTGGAACGGGCCGGTCGGCCGACGCGAGCGCGCGACCATGACGGCGTACTTAATCTCTTGCAGAGGGCCGTGGCAGCAGTTCTCGCCGGAGTAAAAAAGGTAATACCAGCCTTGCCTTCGGACGACCCACGCGCCCTCGATGAGCGTCTGAAACGGCACGTTCTTGTCGGCGCGGACGAGCTCGACCGCGCGCGTGCCCGCGCGAAAGCTCATGCGGTCGGACGAGAGTTCCTGCACACGTATCGGCTGGAAGCCCGAACCCCAGTAGAGGTATTTACGGCCGGTCGCGGGGTCGTCAAACGCCATCGGGTCGATGTTGACGAAGGAGAGTCCGCACTTGATGGGCTTGCCCGAATCGCGGAACGGCCCCGCGCCCTTGCGCGATGTGGCGACGCCGAGACAGAAGACGCCCTCGCGCCGCTCGGCCTCGGTCAGCTCGCGCCCGAGCTCGCGCGCGAGGTCGCGTTTGAACCTGTCGGCGAGGTCAGGGTTTAGGCCGCCCGAAAAGTACATGTAGAAGACGCGGCCGCGTTGATGCACGTCGGGTGCCCAGAAGAGTTGCGTCTCGCTGGCCCACGCGGGCTTCGTGGGCATGGCGTCGGGCATGCGCTCCCAACGGCGCAGGTCGCGCGAGCGCGCGAGCTGAATGTTGTGCGTCGCAGCGCCGACCGGGCCTTGCGTCGCGTAGACGTAGAAGAAGCCGTCGGAAGCGCGCACGACCGTCGGGTCGGGAAAGTCGTTATCGAAGACGGGATTCGCGTAAGTCGCCGGGGCGCGCGCGCGTTCTCGCCTAACGTCTCTGCCTCGACGCCGCGCGGGTTGCTGTGCCGCCGCGAGCGCGCCGAAGAGGAGAGAGGCAAGGGCGAGTTGGACGAAGCGTCTCATTTGACGGTGACGACGCGCGCCGAGTCCCAGTTGTTTTCGCTCGTGCCGAAGCCGTAGAGCATGACGTGGAACTTGCGTGGCATGTTCTTGACCGTGCGGCGCAGGCCCTCCTCGCCGTTGAGCATGAAGAGGAACTCGTCGCCGCGTCGGACGATGCCGAGCGTCGGCGTCTTCTCCTTCGTGCCGAGGCCGCCCTTGTCGAGCCGCTCGCCGCGCCCGTCGACGACCGACCACGCCTCGAACGTGTTCTCGCTCGTCAGAATCCACTCGATGCGGTTGCGGCCCGAGCCGTCGAAGAGCACGCAGAGCGTGGCGAAGCCGAGGTCTGAGTCGCGCTTGCCCGCCTCGGGGAGTTGGCGGCCGACCTTGGCGACCGTGGCCTCGAAGATGAAGCGGTCGCCGCCGAAAGGCTCGCGGCTGCGCACGCCCGCGCGCGAGCCTGAGCCGCCGCGCAGTTGCAGTTGTCCGTCACGGACTTCGACCTTGCCGCCGCCCCCGCCCTCGAAGGTGTAACGCTCCCACTTCGCCTCGTCGAGCTTGTCGCCGTCGAAGCCGTCCACCCACTCGACGGCCTGCGGCGCTTGCGCTTGCGCGGCAGACTGCGTCCGATGCGCCCAAGAGGACGGCGACGGCGCGAAGAAGATGACGGCGGCGGCGAGCAGCGACACGGCCGCGACTCTTTGCTTAAGACTCGACATAAAAACTCTCCGTCCTAATAAAGGCTCTCCGTCCCAAATGACTTTGCTCAGACTTGAAACTCTCGCGCGCGCGGCCCGCCGTCAGAAACGGACGTTGGCGAGTCGGCGCATGATGTCTTTCGGCTCCGTGCGCTCGCGGTCGCGCCGCTCTTCGCTCAGGCGCTTGAAGTTGGCGAAGGCGACCTGCGATTCCGCGCCGCGCTTGAGTCTTTGGAGCGCGCGGCCCAAGTGGTAATAGGCCTCGGCCAACTCGGCGTCGAGCGCGACGGCCGGCTCAAGCTCCTTGAGCGCCTCGGCGGCGCGGCCGTCGCGCAGGTAGAGCTTGGCGAGCGAGACGCGCGCGGGGGCGAAACGCGGGTCGAGCGCGACGGCCGCCTTCAAGTGACTTTCGGCGCGCGCCGTCTCGGGGTCGGGCTGTTTGAGAATCGCCTCGGCGGCGAGGTAGTGCGCGGCGGCGAGTCGCGCGTCTAAGGCGAGCGCGCGCTCGTAGAGGCGGACGGCCTCTTCATAACGGCCCTGCTGGTCGTGCGTCATGCCGAGATAGGCGTGCGCGGGCGCGAAGCGCGCGTCCAACTCGATGACGCGCTCGAAAGACTTGGCGGCCTCCTCGATTTTGTTGAGCGCAGTCTGCGCGACGCCGAGCGCGAACCACAGGCGCGACGAGCGCGGGAATGTTTGGAGCGCCTCTTGGAGACGGATGACGGCCGCCGCCGGTGCTTTCGCGTCGGTCAGAAGCATCCCGTAGCGGAAGCGGTAAGACTCGTTTTGCGGGTCGGCCTCGACGGCGAGGCGCATCGCCGGGATGGCGTTCTCGACGTGGCCGCTCGCCTCGTAGACCTCCGCGAGCGCGGCGTAGACGGGCGCGGTTTGAAGGCCGCGCGCCACCGCGCTTTCGAGCGCGACACCGGCCGCGCGCACGTCGCCGCGCGCGAGATGCGCACGCGCGAGCGCGACGACGTAGACGGCGTTCGCGGGTTCGGACGCGGACGCTGCCGACAGCTCGGCCGCCGCCTCGTCAATCAGTCCGCTCTCCAACAACGCCGCGCCCAACTCGGCGCGCGACGCCGACGAAGCCACTCCGCTCGACGCGACGACGTGCGGCGCGACTCCGCTTGATGCGACTCCGCTCGGCGCGACACCGTTAGTCGCCGTCGTCGCGCGCTTAAAGAGTTCGGCGTAGTCGCGGAAGTGTCGCGCGGCCGAGGCGCGGTCGCCGAGGCGCAGGGCGACGACGACGAGCGAGCGTGCAATCTCCAAGTCGGGTGCGCGTGCGTGCGCGCGTTTGAGTAGCTCGTGCGCTTCGCGCAGGGCTTCGGGCGTGCCCGCCTCGAAACGTATCTGCGCGAGATTGGAAAGCGCGACGGCGTGCGAAGGGTCGATGCGAAGCGCCGCCTCGAACTCGCGCGCCGCTTCTTGCGTCCGCCCGAGTCGCATCAATGCCGCGCCGTGGTTGCTGCGCGCGGGCGCGCTTCGGGGCGCGGCGCGCGCGGCGGAGGCGAAGTGTCTTTCGGCCGAGGCGAGGTCGCCCGCGCGGTCGAAGAGAGCGCCGAGGTACATGTGCGCTTCGACGCTCGACGCATCGAGTGCGACGGCTCGCTCGAAGAGCTCGCGCGCCCGCGCGGTGTCGCCCGCTTCGAGCGCGGCCACGCCGTCGGCGACGAGACGCTCGACTTGCGCGTCGCCGCCCGCGCGCCGCTGCTGCGTCTGTCGCTGCGACGACGAAGGCGCGCGCCGCTCTTGCGACGCCGCGACGCACTCAAGCGTCGCGGCGAGGACGAGTGTGGCGGCCGCGACGGCGGCGACGGCCCTGTGTGATTGAGAGGTAATCACGCCCCTTAAAGTGAAGGCGGCGCGGGGAGGTGACACGGTTCGCCATCCCCCTCGGCCGCCCACTACCTAGGCCCGCGCGAGTCGCCGGGCTAGAAGATGAATCTGAGGCCGAGCTGTATCTCGCGCGGCGCGTAAATGTCCCGGTTGTCGATGACGCCTGAGACGCCGAAGTCGCCGAACCGCAGGTCGTTCGCCGGGCCGAAGTAGCGGTGACGGTTGAAGATGTTGAAGAACTCGGCGCGGAACTCAAGCGTCGTCCCTTCGGTGATGCGCGTCTTCTTCAGCACCGACACGTTCTCGCTAAAGAACGGGAGCGAGCGAGCGTTGTCGAGCACGGGCGGCGCGCTGCCGAAGAAGGCGAGCGGGTTCGCGTAGTAGTTGCGGTAGTCGGCGCTCGTCACGTCGTCGGTCGGCGGCGCTTGGAAGTTGCGAGCGGGCGCGAAGGCGGCCGGGTTGACGAGCTGGAAGGTGACGCCCGTCTGCTCGTTGCCGGTCAGGACGGGCTGCCCCGTCAGGTTCGGACGGAGCGCGCCCTCGAAGCCGACGAGGCCGAGCCAACCGGCCCGCCCCGGCTCTGTGTCGCGGACGACGAGCGGCAAGCCCGACTGGTATCGGTGGATGGCGCTGACCTGCCAGCCGCCGAAGATTGTGTTCGAGACGCCGCCGCCGTCGAGGAAGCGTCGGCCACGGCCGAAGGGAAGCTCGAAGATGTAGTTGAAGACGAAGACGTGATACGGGTTGTTCGGCGAGACCGAGCGGATGGAGCGGCGGTCATAAGGGTTCTGCAAAATCTCGCCGCGCGGACTTCCGCCGAAGAGGTCTTCCGAGGCGTCGGTAATCAGCTTTGAGAAGGTGTAGGACGCGCCGAACTGTATGCCCTGCGAGAAGCGGCGGTCGAGCTTCGCCTGCAAGGCGTTGTACCAGCTCTGCCCGTTGCTCTCCAACTGGCTGCGCACGCGGCCGTACTGCGGGAACGGACGCAGGGCTTGCGCGACCGTGCCCGTGAAGGTGGGGTAGGGCGTCGCCGGAATCGGCACGCCGACGCTCGCGGCGTAGGCAACGACGTCCGGGTTGCCCTGCGCGGCGGCGAGCGACGAGTTCAAGACCGGATAGCCGAGCTTGAGCGCGTCGAGCGGGACGGCATTCAGACGCTCGAAGTTCGAGCGCAGGCGCGTCGCCTTGTGGCCGATGTAGCCGAGGGAGACGGCGAAGTTGGCGGGCAGTTGTCGCTGTACGTCCAAACTGTACTGGACGGTGCGGCCCGTCCGGTAGTCCTTGTTGAAGTAGTCGACGGCGATGCCTTGATTGACGAACTGGTCGTTCGGGTCGGCGACCGGCGCGAGCGGCCCCGAAGAGGGGAGGTTACGCAGGAAGTAGCGCGCCTGACGCGAGCCGAAGTCGGGGCGTCGGCAGCGCGGGCACGCATCGTTGGGCGTCGCCGCGTTGCGATAACCAAGCGACGCCTCGATGGTGTTGCCGCCCTCGAAGCCGTAGAGGATGGGCGCGTAGTAGATGCCTGCTCCGCCGCGCACGACCGTCTTGTCGTTGAAGGCGTAGGCGAAGCCGAGGCGCGGGCCGAAGTTCGAGTAGTCGGGGCGCGCCAAGCCTTCGTGTTCCGCCTGCACGCCGCCCTGACCGGCCGCACCGACGAGCGCGCCGCGCGTGCCCGTCGCGGGGTTAATCGCGTCGGGGTCGAAGCCGCGCAGGCGTCCTTTGGACTCGGTGCGCGGGTAAGAGATTTCGTAGCGCGCGCCGACGTTGATTGTAAGACGCGGCGTCAGCTTGATGTCGTCGGTGAAGAAGACGGCCGGGTAGAAGTAGCGCCAGCCGGGGTCGACGGCCGTGACGGTCTGGAACGAGAACTCGGTCGCGCCGGTGACGAGGCTCGCGATAGGCCAGCCGCCGTCGGGGTCTCGGTCGGCGGCCGTCATGTCGTGGCGGAAGTTGAACGAGCCGCCCGGATCAATCTGCTGCGTGACGTTGAACTGCTGGATGCGAACGTCGCCGCCGAACTTCATCGTGTGACGTCCGCGCACCCACGTCATCGCGTCGGCGATTTGGACGGTGTTGTCGTAGAGGTGGTCGGTGAAGAAGGTCGAGCCGGCGTCGATGTATGCGCGCGGGTCGCCGCTCGTCAGAAAGTCGCCGTAGCCGGGGAAGCCGACGCGCGGGAGCGCGGCGTTGGCGGTCGCTCCGGCCGGGATGCCGAACGAGCTGGGCTGAATGCCTTCGCCGAAGTTCATGTTCGCCACGTCGTAGCGCGTGAAGCCGAGGTTCAGGTGATTGAGGAACGTCGGCGAGAACGTGTAGTCATGCTGGACGCGCGCGAAGTGCGATTTGAAAGACTGATTCCAGACGTCCTGCTGCGTGAACGGCGGAGGCAGGCGCGTGAACGCGGGCCGTCCGCCGAAGCCCTTGATGCTCTCCAAGGTGCGGAACGAATAGCTGACCGAGAGCCGCTGCTTGTCCGAGAGGATGAAGTCGGTCTTGCCGACGTAGTTGTCCATCTTCGTCGGCGAGGTGCTCGTCGCCAGATAGTTGCGGAAGACGCCCGGACGGTTCGGGAGCGGGAAGAAGTTGGCGAGCGCGAGTCCGGCCGGGTCTAAAACAGCGCCGCCCAAGTAGAGGTCGAGTCGGTTGCCGGGGATGACGGCGCGCACGGCCGGGTCTTGCGTCGGGTCGTAGATTTCGACGGGGCCGCCGAAGAAGGCGAGCACGGTCGGGTCGGTCAGAAGCTCCGAGAAGTCTCCGCGCCGCATCGCGGCCGTCGGGACGCTAAAGAGCGTGTTCTCCTGACGCGAGAAGCGATAGCCCTCGTAGTTGAAGAAGAAGAAGGCGCGGTCTTTGCCGCTCCAGTGGGTCGGGCCGCCCTCGCCGAAGCGCGGCAGGTAGATGGGGCCGCCGATGTTGCCGCCGAAGTTGTTCTGGTGGTCGCGCGGCCGAGCGAGTCCGCGCGCGTTGTTGAAGTAAGAGTTGGCGTTGAGCGCGTCGTTCTTGTGCAGCTCGTACAACTCGCCGTGAAACTCGTTGCCGCCCGACTTCAAAGTGAAGTTGACGATGCCGCCCGAAGAGCTTCCGAACTCGGCCGAGTAAGACGAGGTCGAGATGGTGAACTCCTGAAAGGCGTTGGGGCCGGGCGCGACCTCGGAGAAGAACGTGCCGTTCTGCGCGCGCCGCGTGCTCGCGCCGTCAATCAGAATCTCCGTCCCTAAGCCTTGCCCGCCGCTCACGCGGAAGTTCGACGCATCCGTGCCCCGCCCCGTCGTGCCCGAGCCTGCGGAGACGTTACTGTCAAGGAAGATGAAGGCGAGCGGCGTGCGGCCGCCCGACTCGGCCGACACGCCGAGCGGGAGTTCTTTGACCTGTCGCTCGTTGACGTTGGTCTGGCGCACAGGGCTGTCGGTCTGGATGACGGGCGCGTCGTCAGCTGTCACGACGACCGTGTCGCCGATGGCCCCGACTTCGAGCGTGAAGTCGACGGTGCGCGTCACCTGCACGGCGACCTTCACGTCCTCGACCGCGGCGGTCTTAAAGCCTTGGGCCTCGACCGTGATGCGGTAGACGGTGGCGCGCAACTCGGCCAGCGTGTAAGAGCCTTCGCCGGAGGTGGTCGTCTCGCGCACCTCGCCGGTCTCGACGCTGGTGGCCGTCACGCGCGCGTCCGTGACGGCCGCGCCGTTCGGGTCTGTGACCGAGCCGGTGATTGTCCCGCGGTCGCTCTGCGCGCGGGCCGTGACGGCAGAGAGTGCCAAGATGGCGAGGAGAGCGAGCGCCGAGAGCCTGTGAGCTTTCATGAATCCTCCAATCCGCTCAGCTTTGAAGCCGAGGAGAAATGCGCAGCGACAGAGAATGTCAAAGGTCTTGCCGAAAGAGAAGAACGGACGCCCCTCTTGGGGGACGTCGACGCCGTCGCACGCCTCCTCCGACGGCGGATTCGCGGGGGAGACGGGCGACGACCAGAACTCTTTTTAAGTGCCTCGCGGCCCGAACTTTTTAAGCTACAAGGGGACGGCCGAAGCCCGATGCCTGACGAAATCGTTTACGTAAACGGTTAACTGTGTGGGGGTGTATAGCAGCGTACTCCCCTTGATGTCAATATTTATCTTTCCGGGCGGGTCATTTGAGAGAAACGCTGGCCGAACGCGGGACGGTCGTTCAGCGCGGCGGCTCGGCCAGCCTCAACCCTTCGCGCGGCCGGTGGCGCTGCTCCGCGCGCAGGCGGTCGGCCGTCTCCATCATCGCGCGTGCGCGCGCCGAGTCGCCCGTGCGCGTGTAGACCATTCCGAGTTGATAGGCGGCCGTCAAATCCTGCGGGTCGAGTTCGACGGCGCGCTCAAGCTCGGCGCGCGCGGCCGCGAAATCTTTTCGCTTGGCGTAGGTCATGCCGAGCGAAGTGCGCGCGGGCGCGTGTCGCGGGTCGAGCGCGACGGCGCGCTTGAGCCACGCCTCGGCCTCGGCCGTCGCGTCGGAGTTGTAGGCGATGAGGCCGAGGAAGTACGCGGCGTCGGCCGTCGCGCTTAGCTCGAAGCTTCGGGCGAGCGCGGCGCGCGCCTCCTCGCCGCGCATCATCAGGTGGAGCATGACGCCCGCGACGTAGTGGCCGCGCGCGTCTCGGGGTTGAAGCTCCGTGTAGCGTCGGAGGAGCGCGAGAGCGCGCGCGTCGTCGGTGTTGTAGAAGCGCGCGACGGCGAGCGTGTAG
>DASUNL010000037.1:0-7391 GCA_036277175.1 Pyrinomonadaceae bacterium
GCACGCCTTCTCGAACGCGCTCTCGCCCGTGCAGGCGGGCGTCGTCTTAGAAGCCCTCCGCGTCGTGCGCTCGGACGAGGGCGACTACTTGCGCGCGCGCTCTCGCGCGAACATCGCGCAACTGCGCGCGGCGTTCGAGGCCGAGAGGCTTCACTGCTACGGGCGCGCGTCGAACATCGTCCCCGTGGGCGTCGGCGACGAGCGACTCGCCAAGTGGACGGGCCGCGCGCTCGAAGAGCGTGGCCTAATCGCCAACCTCGTCGAGTACCCGGCGGTCGCGCGCGCCAAGGCGCGTTTCCGCTTTCAAGTGATGGCGACGCACACGCGCGAGCAGATTGACCTCGGCGTCTCCATCTTCCGCGACGCGCTCGCCGAGGCGCGCACACGCCTCGAAGTTTGAGTTCCGTTGACGCCCCCAAATATCGTCAACGAAGCGAAGCCCCGCGCGTCTCTCCCCCGGAGACGCGCGGGGCTTCGGTTTAAAGGAAAGGCAGTTTAGCTTTCCTGCTTGCGCGCGGCGTTGGCGCGGCTGATGAACGAGGCCGCGTCGTCCGTGTAGGGCCGCTTGAAGTCGGCGGGCCAGTTCGACTGGTCTGCGTAGACCTTACGCAGGCTCTCGGCGATGCCGGGGTCGCCGCCGGTGAACCGCTCGATTAACTCCCGCCAGCGCGCGGCCAGCCTTTGCGCACGCTCGCTCGAAGGCTCGACGCCATCGCGCTCGGCCTCCTCGACCTCCTTGAGGAGCGCCGCCCAGTCGCGCTGCCCCTGCTCCAACACTTCGGGCGTGCCGCGACGCGCGAGGTCGGCCAGTTGTTCTTCCGTGTAGTACTTCTTTATCCAGTCCATGTTCTGTTCCATGTTAATCACCTCGATTACTTTCCTGAGCGCCCCCCACGCCGGCCCGCCCTCGGAGACGGCGCGCTCGGCCTCTTCGACGGCACGGAGCGCCGCGTCCAACTGACGGCGTCGCGCGCCGAGCACGTCGCGCTGCATGCGCAGCGTCTCGGCGAGGTCGAGCTCGCGCGCGTCGAGGAGCGCCCTAATCTGTTTCAGAGAGAGGCCGATGAACTTGAGCGTCACTATCTGTTGCAGACGCGCGAAGTCGCGCTCGCCGTAGAGGCGGTAGCCCGCCTCCGTGTAGTGCGTCGGCCGCAAGATGCCGATGCGGTCGTAGTGGTGCAGCGCGCGCACCGTCACGCCCGCCAACTCGGCGAACTCGCGCGCCTGCAACAGACCCTCTTGCCTACGCTCCAAACCTTCAGCCCTCCCTCCGACTCGAAGACTCTAAACTCTGACGCTGCGTCAGGGTCAAGCACTTTTTTTAAGCATGGACAAGCGAACGACGGGGACGTAACGACCGTCCCCGTCGCTCACCAATTTTGGACGAAGGGTTAAGGGTTCGCGAGGCGGGTTACCGGACGCACTTGTACTTATCTTCAACCGTCGCCCGGAATCTCTGCGCGGGGGGGGCGTTGGGGTCTTTCTGAACGTCAACCTTCCCCCGCCCGACGAGAACGGCGCGCGCACACCCCTCGTTCGCCGCTATGCATTCGTTCCCGGCCGTGTCCTCCGCGTCCTTATGGGCGGCCTGAAGAGCCGCGATTTTGGTCCTCGCTGCATCCCTGCCGACGACTAAAAATTCTTTATCGCAACCGAAACCGCCTTCGTCGCCGCCTCTGCGCGGCGGCGGCCCTTGCTGTTGCCGCGGCGGAGGTTCGGGAGTGGGTTTTGGCGCGCGAGGGGTAGCTTTCTTTGCCATGTCAGTTCTCCTTATCGGGGTGGGTCGGCACGAACTTCCCGGAGGTCGCGCCGCATCGAGTGGTGTGGGGCGAGGAACGGCGGGGGACGAACTATATTACGAGCCGTAAGCTCTTTCCGGATTGCCCGGCGGCTAATTGAAAAGCTCGTTGACGAGAAGCGTCAAGGCGTTGTTCTGAAGGATTTTGTTGTTCTGCAAATCGCTGTGGAGGTCGCAGGCGAAGACGGCGTAGGCGACCGCGAGCGGCGTGTCGTAGAGCGCGCTCGCGCGCGGTGCGCCCGCGCGCTGGCCCATCAGAGAGCGTCGCGTGACGCGCCCGTCGCCCGGCTCGTACATCTCGCGGACGGCGTCGCGGCGCTCGACCTTCGCGCCCGTCGAGGTGCGGAACGAGCGCGCGGAGGTGATGGTTTGCCAACGCCCCAGACGCTCGTCGCGCCGCAGCACAGGCGCGCGCAAAGTCTCTTCGCAGTCGCCGCCGAAGATGAAGAGGGGGACGGGCGCGTCGGGCGCGTGCGCGTCCAAAGCCTCGTGGAAGCGTCGGGCGCGCCGGAGCGCGGCGGCGAAGTAGGCGTCCAACTCGGCGAGCGAGTTCGTCGAGGGCGGCCCGGCCTCGTCCTGCACGCCGCCGCGCGCGAAGCGTTCGCGGTAGGCCGCGTCGTTCGCGGCCGACCACCCGTAGCGACGCCAAGTCTCCGGGTCGTAGAGATTCACGCCCGCGAGGGCGCGCAGGTTCTCGTCGAGGAAGGGCGACTCCGTGCCGTGCGGCAGGAGTTGGAAGAGCGACGGGACGGTCAGCGCGTCCTCGCGCGAGAGCTTGTTGAGGAGACGCACGCGGCGGCGCAGGCCCTCCGTTATCGAGTAGCCTTCGAGCAGCGTGGCGAACGCCTCGGCCGAGCCTTCGTTCGGGACGCCGAACATGAAAATCTTTCCGAGGTGGCGCGAGCCTTCCCACGTCGGGCGCGGCGCGAGGTCGCCGGTCGGCAAGTCCGCGTCGCCGTACATCGCGGCGTAGCGCGCGACGAGTCCGCCCATCGAGTGCGCGACGACGTTGAACTTGAGGTCGGGCCGTCCGAGCTTGCGCTTCAGCTCCTCGACGCGGCGCACAAGCTCGCGCGCCGTCTCGACGTTGTCGCGCCGCCAGTCGTAGGCGAAGACGTAGAAGGTGTCACGGTCGCCGTCGGGTGCGGGCGCGTCCCAGTCGCCCTCGCGGTAGTTGCCGAAGCGCGCGAGCGCGTCGAGCAGCTCGTAGTAGACGTAGACGTCGGGCGCGAGCTTGGCGAGCTTGGCTTTCTCGATGATTTTGGAGGCGACGAGGCCGTCGCGGTTCGCCGAGAGGTCGGCCGAGACGGGCAGCGCCAGCCCGTCGTCCGAGGAGCGGAAGGCCGACGGCCAGACGACTTCGCCCGTGCGGCGGTTGACGAGCTGCGAGCCGAGGATGCCGGGGATGACGATGACGGGCCGCTTGCCCTCGCTCGTCCGCGCCCGCGCGAAGATGCGTTCGAGGTCGGGCGTGCGCCGCGCGCCGCAACTCGCCCCCGTCATCGCCAACGCGATGACGAGAGTGATGAGTAACGATTGACGGGTGACGAGCCGCGCGGTTTTCATCTTGTCATTCGTCACTCGTCGCTCGTCACTTCGTGCTCGCGGTTGATGAGTCCGGCGACGAAGCCCGCGCCGAAGCCGTTGTCGATGTTGACGACCGTGACGTTCGACGCGCACGAGTTGAGCATCCCCAAGAGCGCGGCCAAGCCCCCGAACGATGCGCCGTAGCCGATGCTCGTCGGGACGGCGACGACGGGGACGGAGACGAGCCCGCCGACGACCGAGGGCAGCGCACCCTCCATCCCGGCGGCGACGACGAGCACGCGCGCGCGGCGCAGACGCTCGCGCTCGGCCATGATGCGGTGAATGCCCGCGACGCCCGCGTCCCAGATTCGCTCGACGCGGTTGCCCATCGCCTCGGCCGTCAAGGCGGCCTCCTCGGCGACGGGGATGTCGCTCGTGCCCGCAGTGACAACGAGCACCGTGCCAACGCCGCGCTCGGTCAGGTCGCGGCGGATGCGTATCATGCGCGCCGCCTCGTGCCACTCGGCCTCGTTGCAGACGTTGCGCACCTCGCCGAAGGTCGCCTCGTCGGTGCGCGTCACTAAAACGTTCGGCGCGCGGCGCGCGAGGCTCTCGACCGTCTCGACGATCTGTTGCCGCGTCTTCCCCGCCCCGAAGACGACTTCGGGAAAACCTTGGCGCGCGGCCCGCGCGTGGTCGACGCGCGTGTGGCCGATGTCCTCGAAGTGGAGGTCGGCCAACTCGCGCGCGGCCTCCCGCTCGCCCATCTCGCCGCCCTTAAACGCGCGCAGCACGCGCTCTATCTCACGCAAGTCCATCACAGAAAGCTTTCAGCAATCAGCAGTCAGCAGTCAGCTTAAAACATTCGCGGCCGACGCACGGCGCGGCCGTTCGTGAGCGGAGATATTAGCATCCGACTCCTCGCCGCCTGAAACTCGCTTCGCTTGCCCTTCGCTTAGCAAGCCTCTTATGATTCAACGCGGCACTCAACAGTCGGCCGTCGAGACTCGGCGAGAGAGCGCGGCTGTTAGCTGACGGCTGAGTGCTGATTGCTGAAAGCTTTTATGGAGTTGACCGTCGCCGTTACCGGGGCATCCGGGACTGTCTACGCGCACCGCACGCTCGTCCATCTGGCGGCGAGCGGCGTGGTCGAGCGCGTCAACTTAATCATGTCGGAGACGGCGCTCATCGTCGCGCGCGTCGAGATGGGGGCGGCCCTCAAGGACGGCGACGCGCACTCGATCAACGAGTGGGTGGGGTTGCCGGCGGACTCGCGGCTCATACGCTTCCACCGGCTCGACAACCTCGCGGCCCCGCCCGCCTCGGGGTCGCACAGGCAGGCCGGCATGGTCGTCGTCCCTTGCTCGATGGGCACGCTCGGCGCAATCGCTTCGGGCGCGGGTCATAACCTGATTCACCGCGCCGCCGACGTGACGCTCAAGGAGTCGCGACCGCTCGTCCTCGTCGTGCGCGAGACGCCCTACAACGCCATCCACCTCGAAAACATGCTCCGGCTCGCGCGCGCGGGGGCGCGCATCCTGCCCGCCAGCCCGGCCTTCTACCACCGCCCGCAGACGATTACCGAGCTGGTCGACCACCTCGTCTTCCGCGTCCTCGACCAGTTCGACGTCCCGCACTCGAACCGCACGCGCTGGCGCGGATTGCCGGGCGCGCCCGAACCGGCGGCGGTCGAAGGCGACTAAAAAATTTCTACGCCCACCGAAGGAAGTTTTCCGAAGATGATTGAACAAGAATGGCGGCGCGGTGAGTTCAGTATCAGCACCGAGCGCGCGCGCCTCGACATCGAGACTATCCACCGCTTCATCAGCGAGAGAAGTTACTGGGGCAAGGGGCGCGACATCGAGGTCGTCCGCCGCTCGATTGAAGGCTCGCTCCCCTTCGGCGTCTACCGGGGTGAGCGGCTCGTCGCTTTCGCGCGCGTCGTCACCGACTACGCGACGTTCGCGTGGCTCGCCGACGTCTTCGTCCTCGAAGAGTTTCGCGGGCAGGGCCTCGGTCGCTGGCTCATCGAGACGATACTCGGGCATCCCGATTTGCAGGGCTTCCGCCGCTGGGTTCTGGCGACGAAGGACGCGCACGAGATTTACCGACCGTTCGGCTTTCAAGAGTTGAAGCGGCCCGAGCGTTGGATGGAGCGGCCCGACCCGAAGATGCGCGAGCAGCCCGACTACTGGGCGGCGGGCGGCGACTGACGTTGCGTTTGGCAGAGTGCGAGCGGGCGCGGCGTGACGGGGGCGTTTTGCAAATCACGGGCGGCAAGCTCCGACTTAAAGAGCGTGCTTTTGCGGGTCGCGGGCCGTGGCCTCATCCTTGCAGTATTTCGGGCGGGAAAAGAAAATGCGGCGGCCCGCACGCGAACGCCGTGTCCGGGTGCGGGCCGCCGGGAGGATTGTCTGTTTGAAACTTTACGGGGGACGGCGCGCGTCAGCCGCCGCAGATGCCGTCAATGAACGCGACGGCCGCAGCCAGAGCTTCGGCCGCCTTCTTGTTGAAGATCTTCAGGATGCCGATGGCGGCCATTAGCAGCGGACGAATCTTCGATCTCCATGCGGCGCAGAAGTCAGGGATGGCCGCCGCCGCGCCGGCCTTGGCGGTCGAGGTGTCGGCCGGCGCTTTGGCCTCGCGCAGAACTTTTTGGATGCTCGCTGCGGAGACGCCTTTGCCACCGCCACCGCCGCCAGAGGATTTTCGAGAAGCCATGTTGAGGAACTCCTTTCAAGGTAGGTCATGAGGTGAGGTCTCGTGTGATACGAGACCAACGAAGCGTGCTGCGAGGTAAAGCAGATAAAGCGCGCACAAGATACTAACCGTGCCGACGGCTGTCAAGATGAATATTCAGAAGGACGACGACGCGCACCGGAAGAGCGTCGCGGGCGCGGACGCGGCAGTCGTCATGCTGAGCGGGCTTAAATATTTTCTTATGGGCTGCGTCTTCGACGCTGCGCTGCTCATCGTCTACATGTTCTGGATTAACTCGCTGCAACTCAACCGGTGCGGACGCCTCTTCGCCTTCGCCTACGAGCCCGGCTGCACGCTCGCGGGCTTCCTCTGGTACGTCCTCTACTTCGGCGGGATAGTCCTCCTCTCCGCGTGGTGGGTGACGATTCCCGTGTTCGCCTTCGCGCCGGCCGTCGGGCTGATGAAGGACTGCGGCATGCTCGACGAGAGCCGAGGCTCGACGCGATGACCAGCGCGCTCGACAACCTGCGCACGACGCTCGACATGATTAAGATCGAGCACACGCTCTTTGCGCTCCCGTTCGCCTTCCTCGGCGCGCTCTTGGCGGCGCGCGGCGTGTTGCCCAACAACCTGCCGACGCTTCGGCAGGCGCTTCTCATCACGCTGGCGATGGTCGGCGCGCGCTCGTGCGCGATGGCCTTCAACCGCATCGCCGACCGCCGCTACGACGCGGCCAACCCGCGCACGCGCGACCGCGCGCTTCCGGCGGGCCGCCTCTCCCTGCGTTTCGCGTGGGCGTTTACCGCCGCGTCGGCCGCGCTCTTCTTCGCCTCGGCCGCGATGCTCAACCGCCTGACGCTCTTGCTCTCGCCGGTCGCGCTCGCGAGCGTGCTTCTTTACTCCTACACGAAACGTTTCACTTCGCTCTCGCACGTCGCGCTCGGTTGGGCGCTGGCGATTGCGCCGACGGGCGCGTGGATCGCCGTGCGCGGCTCGCTCGACTCGGCCGTCCCCCTCCTGCTCTCTCTCGTCGTGCTCCTCTGGACGGCCGGCTTCGACGTGCTCTACGCCTGTCAGGATTTCGACTTTGACCGCCGCGAGGGCTTGCGCTCCGTACCCGTGCGCGTCGGCGTGGCGAGGGCGCTGTGGGTTGCGCGCGCTCTCCACGCAGGGGCGTTCGCGGCGCTCCTTGGGTTATACTTTCTGACTTCGCTCGGCGCTCCGGCGCTCGCGGGCGTCCTGTTGACGGGCGCGCTTTTGGTCTACCAGCACACGCTCGTCCGCGCCGACGATTTGTCGCGATTGAACGCAGCGTTTTTCACGACGAACGCATTTGTCAGCGTCATCCTTCTGGCGACGTTCGGCG
>DASUNL010000038.1:0-5936 GCA_036277175.1 Pyrinomonadaceae bacterium
ACGCATGGCCGTTCGCCTTGACGAGCGCCATCTCGATTACCTCGAAGTACGTCCTGCGCGTGCGCGACCGGCATCTCTGGAATCCTTCAAACTTCGCCATTTGCGTGATGCTCCTGCTCGCGCCATGGGCCTACTCGACCCTGAGCGTCCAGTGGGGCAACAACCTCTGGCCCGTCATCATCATCTGGACGCTCGGCGCAATCATCACCTATCACGTCAAACGCATCCACATCACTTTTACTTACGTCGCGTCGTTCCTTTTCTTCTCCTACTTGAGAAGCCTCTGGACGGGCCACGCATTCTTAGCCGAGGTCGCGCCGATTACCGGCCCGATGTATCAGCTCTTCATCTTCTTCATGATTACCGACCCGAAGACGACGGTGCGCTCGTCGCGCTTGGCGCAGGCGGGCGTCGCCTTCGTGGTCGCTCTGGTCGAAATGATTCTGCGTCTTTTCGAGAACGTCCACGCGCCCTACTACGCGCTCTTTATCGTCGGCCCAGTCTCGAACTTCATAGAAATCATGCTGACCTCGCGCCGCGCGCGACGTGCGGAGCAAGCGTCGGCGTCGGCCGCGCGTGCTTGAGTACAAAAGCTAAAGTGTCCTTTCTTAAGATGTCCAAAACTGTGACCGCCCTCGGTCTCCTCGTTCTCCTCTCCGCTCTCTCAGGCTGCAAAGAAGACCCGACGACGAACGCAAGCGTCTCGCCGCAGGACGCTGCCCTCGCCGACGCCTCGCCGACTGCTTCCGCAACGCCGACGCCGACGCCCGCGCCGCGACCCTCCGGCCCCGTCGAGTTCGTGGACGTGACGACGGAGGCGGGCCTCCGCTTCAAACACAACAGCGGCGCGGCCGGAAAAAAATATCTGCCCGAGACGATGGGCGCGGGCGCGGCCTTCCTCGATTATGACAACGACGGCTGGCAGGACTTGCTCCTCGTCAACTCGACGAGCTGGCCCGGCGAGCGCGGCCCGCGCACCTTCCACGCGCTCTATCACAACAACCAGAACGGCACGTTTACAGACGTGACGCGCGAGGCCGGACTCGCCGTCGAAACTTACGGCATCGGCGCGGCGGTCGCCGACTACGACAACGACGGCCTCGTCGATGTCTTCATCACGGGCGTCGGCGCGGACAAGCTCTTCCGCAACGCGGGCGGCGGAAAGTTTCAGGACGTGACGGCGCGCGCAAGTCTAGGCGACGCGGGCTTCGGCACGAGCGCCGCGTGGCTCGATTATGACAGGGACGGACGGCTCGACCTCTTCGTCGTCAACTACGTCGAGTGGTCGCCCGAGACGGATGTCTTCTGCACGCTCGACGGCACGACCAAGTCTTACTGCACGCCGCAGAAGTACAAGGGCCAGTCCTCGACGCTTTATCGCAATCGCGGCAACGGCACTTTTGAAAACACGACGCAGCGCGCGGGCCTGCAAGACCCTTCGAGCAAGGCGCTCGGCGTCGCACTCCTCGACTACAACGACGACGGCCACCTCGACCTCTTCGTCGCCAACGACACCGAGCCGAACAAGCTCTACAAGAACAACGGCAACGGCACGTTTACGGACGAGGCTCTGACGGCGGGCGTCGCCTTCGGCGAGTCGGGCACGCCGCGCGCCGGGATGGGCGTCGACGCCGCCGACTACGACGGCTCGGGCCGACAGAGTCTCGTCATCGGCAACTTCACGAGCGAGAGCATGGCGCTCTACCGCAACGAGGGCGACGGCCTTTTCACGGACGAGGCGGGCGCGTCGGGAATAGGAAAGATGTCGGAGCAGTCTTTGACGTTCGCGACCTTCTTCTTCGACTACGACCTCGACGGCCTCCTCGACATCTTCGCCGTCAACGGACACGTCTCCGACGACATCCAGAAGACGCAGCCGAGCGTCCGGTATGCTCAGCCGCCGCACCTCTTCCGCAACCTCGGCCGCCGCAAGTTTGAGGAAGTGACCGCGCGCGTCGGTCGCGCGTTGGGACGCGCGGTCGTCGGTCGCGGCGCGGCTTATGGCGACTATGACAACGACGGCGACTTGGACGTGATTGTGACCGCCAACAATGGCCCGGCCCGACTCTATCGCAACGACAACGCCAACCAGAACGACCTCGTCAGAATCAAACTCGTCGGGCAGCAGTCGAACCGCGACGGCGTCGGCGCGCGCGTTACCGTGCGCGGCGCGAACAACCTGCGCGTGTGGAACATGGTGCGGACGGGTTCGAGCTACGCCTCGCAGTCGGAGCTGCCGCTCACGTTCGGACTCGGTAAGCCCGAAGCGGCCGAGAAGGTCTTGACGGTCGAGGTCGCTTGGCCGAGCGGGCGTAAAGAAGCGATTCAGAACGTGAAGGCGAATCAATCAATCGTCATCACGGAGGGGCAGGGAATCACGAAGGCCGACCCCGTCATCTTCGCGCGCGCGCCCGAGCCGACTCCGACACCCACGCCGCCCGCGCAGTAGACGCGCGCCCGCACGCGCGCGGTAGAGAGCCTTTCGACGAATGAAAAGCTGTCAGCACGTCCGTCAAAGAATGAAAAGCTACAAGCACATTGCCACGGCCGCCGCGCTCTCGGCCTTCGTCCTCGCGCTCGCACTCTGGCCGCACTCTTCCGTCACGTCGCGGGCGCAAGTCGCGGCGACGGACGCGCGCGAGGAGGCTTACCGCGCGAACAACTTGGGCGTCGCGCTGCTCGAACAGTTCAAGCATCGCGAGGGCGCTGAAGCATTTCGCCGCGCCTTGAAGCTCGACCCGCGTCTGACGATTGCGCGCATCAACTTGGCAATCGCGCTCTTTAACGTCCCAGACCTCCCGGCCGCGCGACGCGAAGCCGCGACGGCCGCGCAGGGAGACCCGCGCGCGCCGCAACCCGTCTACGTCCTCGGCCTCATCTCGCGCACGGAGAATCTCGCGGACGAAGCGTTGACGCACTTCCGCAAGGTGCTCACCCTCGACGCGCGCGACACGGGCGCGAACGTCCAAGTCGGTCAACTGCTCGCGCAGCAGCGCAAGTACGCGGAGGCGGTCGCGGCCTTCCGCGTCGCGCTCGAAGAAGAGCCTTACAACGGCACGGCGCTCTACGGCTTGGCGACGGCGCTCCTCCGCTCAGGCCAGCGCGAAGAGGGGCAGCGGCTCATGCAGCGTTTTCAGGAGTTGCGACAGAGCGGCGCGGCGACGACCATCGGGCAGAACTACTTGGAGCAGGGTCGCTACGCCGAAGCCGTCGCCTCGACCGGCGCGGAGGCCGGACTCGTCGACAAGACCGCGCCCGAAGTCTCCTTCGTTGATGCAGGCGTGTCCGCGCTTCCCGCGACGCCCGGTGCGGGCGCGGACTCGGAAGTGCCTACGCTCTTCGGTCAGTCTTTCCCCTCGGACGCGGCCTCGGAGATGCGCATCTGGGGCATGCTCTCGACGCCCGGCGGCGTCACCCTCTTCGACTTCGACGCGGACGGCGACCAAGACCTCTTCGCCACACAAGGCGGCGGACACCTCCTCTACCGCAACGACGCGGGCAAGTTCTCGGACGTTACGACCGCGTCGGGCGCGCTTGCGAAACCGGGGGGCGCGAACGGCGTCGCGGCCGTCGCGGGCGACTACGACAACGACGAGCGCGCAGACCTCTTGGTGCTACGCGCGGGCGCGCTCTCTCTCTATCGCAACGAGGGCGGCGGCCGTTTCGCCGACGTGACCGCGTCGGCGCAAATCCCCGCCTACCCTTACGCCACCCTCTCGGCCGCGCTCGTTGACGCCGACCACGACGGCGACCTCGACATCTTCGTCGCCGGACTCGCCAACCCTTCAAAGACGAAACGACCGCGCGTCGAAGGCGCGACGCTCAACTTCCCGCTCGACTTCGAGGGCGCGCCGAATCTTCTCCTACGCAACAACGGCGACGGCAAGTTCACAGACATCACCGCGCGGGCGGGCGTCGCGGGCGGCGCGGCGAATCACGCCGTGGCGGTCGTCCCCACCGACTACGACAACCGCCGCGACGTTGACCTCCTCGTCGCGCAATACAGCGCGCGCCCCGCGCTCTACAAAAACCTGCGCGACGGGACTTTCAAAGACGTGGCGTCTGAAGTCGGACTAGGCGAGACGATACGGGCGACGAGCGTCGCGGCCGGCGACGTGAACAAGGACGGCTTCACGGACTTCTACTTCGCCGCGCCCGACTCGACGGGTCGCTTCGCCACGAGCGACGGTCGCGGACGCTTCAGCACGTCGCCCGTCAACGTCGACGTCTTGACGGCCGGGCAGCCCGCCTCTCATCCGGCCTCGCAGTTTCTCGACTACGACAACGACGGCCTGCTCGACCTCTTGAGCATCACGTCCGCGCCTTCGGGCAGAGGGCTGCGCGTGCTGCGCAACGTCGGCGACGGCTGGGACACGCAGACCGAGCGCGCCGCCGCGCGCCTCTTCGCCTCTTTGCCCAACCCGCCCGCCTCGCCGCGCTCGCTCGCCGCCGCAGACCTCGACGCGGACGGCGACACCGACCTTATCTTGCGACGCGCGGGCGGCCAACTCGTCTTCGCGCGCAACGAGGGGGGAAGTCGCAACCGCTCCGTGCGCGTGCGTCTCGCGGGCAAGGTGAGTAATCGCGGCGGCGTCGGCGCGAAGATAGAGGCGCGCGCCGGGAGCCTCATGCAGAAGCTCGAAACCTACGCCGCGACGCCCGCGCCCGCGCCCTCGGACGTGCTCTTCGGCTTGGGCCGTCGCACGTCGGCCGACGCCGTGCGCGTCATCTGGCCCGCAGGCGTCGTGCAGGCCGAGACAGAAGTCGCGGGCGGCGCGACGCCGAAGCCGCAAGGCGCGAGCCTCACCGTCACGGAACTCGACCGCAAGCCCTCGTCGTGCCCTTACCTCTTCACGTGGAACGGCGAGCGTTACGAGTTCATCACTGACTTCATGGGCGGCGGCGAGCTTGGCTACTGGGTCGCGCCGGGCGTGCGCGCCGCGCCCGACCCCGACGAGTACGTGCGCATACGCGGCGACCAGTTGCGCGAGCGCGCGGGCCGCTACGAGATTCGCGTGACGAACGAGCTGGAAGAAGTCCTCTTCATGGACAGGCTGCGTCTCGTCTCGGTCGCGCACCCGCACGAAGTCGAGGTCTTCCCGAACGAAGGCTTGGGCAACCCCACGTCCGCGACCTTCAAACTCTACGCGGCACGACGCCTTCGTCCGCCCGTCGCCGCCAGCGACGACGCGGGCCGCGACGTGCTCGCGCGCGTCACGAAGTTTGACAGAAGTTATCCCGACAACTTCCGCCTCCACTCGATACGCGGCTACGCCGACGAGCACGCGCTCACGCTCGACTTGGGTCGCTCGACGGACGCCGACAGCGCGCTCCTGCTTCTCACCGGATGGACTGACTACGCCTTTTCGAGCGACAACGTCGCCGCCGCGCAAGGAGGGATGAGTTTGCGACCGCCCGCGCTACAGGTGCGCGATGCGCGCGGTGAGTGGCGCACCGTCATCGAAGACATCGGCGTCCCCGTCGGCCGCCCGCAGACGGTCGCCGTCGAACTCGCCGGCAAGTTCCTCTCCGAGAGCCGCGAGGTTCGCATCGTCACGAACATGCGCATCTACTGGGACGAGGCGCTCGTCGCCGAAAGCGACACGGCCGCGCGCCCGCGCGTCGAGCGCCTCGAACCTGCGCGCGCCGTTCTGAGTTGGCGCGGCTTCTCGGCCGAGACGACGCCGGACGGCCGCGAGCCTTTCGGCTACGACTACACGCGCGTCTCTTTCACGTCGCCTTGGAAGACGATGACCGGCCGGTACACGCGCGAGGGCGACGTGCTGCCACTGCTCAAGGCGTCCGACGACATGTTCGTCGTCGCGCGCCCCGGCGACGAAATCTCCGTCTCCTTCGACGCGCGCCGACTCGCGCCGCTCCCGCGCGGCTGGACGCGCACGTTTCTGCTCTACGCCGACGGCTTCAGCAAGGAGATG
>DASUNL010000039.1:0-11974 GCA_036277175.1 Pyrinomonadaceae bacterium
CCGCGCCGCAACCCCTCGCGCGAGACTTGGAACGGCTACATGTACTCGGCGGAAGACGCGCGGCGCATCTCCGGCCTCTCGGAGATTTGGGACGCGCGCGAGTTCGAGCCGTTCGTCAAAGCCTTGCAGGCGGGGCAAAGCTACTACCCGAACGCGGAGAACGTTCTGCTCTCGACGCCGGTTGTGATGCCCGAGGCGACGGCGGCGGCAGAGGCGAAGGCCGCGCGTCTCAACGCCGAGTATGCGCCGCTCTACGCGGCGGCCGTGAAGAACGAGGCCGCGCTCTACATGCTCGCGCCCGAACGCTCGCTCTCGCGCGCGCCGCAAGCCGCCGAGGCCGCGCAGACGGGCGAAGCCCCCGAGTGGCGGCAGGAGATTCGCTTCGCCGAAGCGGAGCGCGACAAGTTCAAGGGCTACGCGCTGCGGAGCGCGTTTCGCATCTTCTCGGAGATGCGCCTGCGCAAGTCGCCGATGGAACTGAAGTTCTTGCAGCACGCGATTGACATCACCATCGAGGGGTTGGGGCGCGCAATGGGCGTCGCCGCGCGCTCGCAGTGGGAGTACGAGGTCGAGGCCGAAATCGAGTACACCTTCAAACGCCGCAACGCGGATCAGTGGGGCTACCCCTCAATCGTCGGCTGCGGCCCGAACGCGACGACGCTGCACTACACCGAGTCGCAGGGCCGCGTCCGTCGCGGCGAGCTTCTGCTGATGGACGTCGGCGCGGAGTATCAGCATTACACGGCCGACCTGACGCGCACGTTCCCCGTCGGCGGCAAGTTCACGAAGGAGCAGGCGGAGATTTATCAGATAGTGCTCGACGCGCAGGAGGCCGGCATGCGCGCCGTCCGTCCGGGCGCGACGCGCGCCGACGTGCATCGCGTGGCGAGCGAGGTGATAAAGGACGGGCTGCTCAGGTTGGGATTGATTACCGAGCGCGACGGGACGCTCAAGGTGAACGGGCTGGACGTCCCGCAATACAGAATTTACTTCATGCACGGCACGACCCACTGGCTCGGCATGAACGTCCACGACGTCGGCGACGGAAACCCCCTGCTCGAACCGGGGATGGTCTTCACGAACGAGCCGGGCATCTACGTGCGCGGCGACGCGCTCACCTACTTGCCTAAAACCCCGGAGGCGGAAAAATTCGCGGCGGCCGTCCGCCCCGCCTTCGAGAAGTACAAAAACATCGGCGTCCGCGTCGAGGACGACGTGCTCGTCACCGCCGACGGCTACAAGAACCTCTCGGCCGCGCTCCCGCGAACCATCGCCGACGTCGAGCGCTTCATGGCGAACGCCGCGCGCGAGATGCGCTGATGTAAGTTTAAATTTACTCGTAACTGAGCGCGTCGACCGCGTCTTGGCGGGCGGCGCGGATGGCGGGGTAGAGTGCGCCGATTGTGCCGCCGAAGAGCCCGATGGCGAGCGCTATAAGCACCCAGCGCGGCTCGATGTCTACGCTCAACGAAGTCATCCGCATGACCGCCAAGCGGGCGAGCATCGTCAGCAAGACTCCCAACAAGACGCCCAAGACGCTCACGACCAGAGCCTCCTGCTCAATCACCCACGCAATCGCCGTCTTCGACATCCCCAAAGACTTGAGAATCCCTATCTGCCGCGTCCGCTCCGTGACGGTCGTATACATCGCGAGCAGGATGACGAGCGTGCTGATGGCCGCCGCGACGCCGACGATGACGCTGATGAAGACGTTTAGCGCGGGCACGCCCGAGGCGTAAAGCTCAGGCAGGTCGCGCATGAAGATTATTTGATGGTCGGGCAGACGCTCGTGGATGCGGGCCGCGACCTGCTCCTGTTCCTCCGCGCGTTGGCAGGCGACGAGGATGCTTGTCGCGCGCCCTTCAGCGCCGACCTGCTCCTGCATCGTCGCGAGCGGAATCTTGATGCGACTCCCGCCCGGCGGCTCGTAGACGCCGACGATGCGGAAGTCGCGATCGTAGAGGCGGACGGTGTCGCCGACCGACGCCTTGCGCTCCTCCTTCCAAATCGAGTCGATTGCCGCCTCGTCGCCCGACGCGGGCGCGCGCCCTTCGACGAACCTCATGCCGGAGAGTTGCGCGTAACGGTCGAAGGGGACGCCGTCGAGTCCGCGCAGGCCAAAACCCCGGTCGCTCGAAACGGTGTTCTGCCCGATGGGGACGGCGAGACGCACGCCCTCGACGCCGCCTATCTCGTCGGCGATACCGACTTCGAGTCCGAACGGCTCGGCCCCGCTCATGCCGAGCGTGCCCGGCGCTCGCACCATCAGCTCCGCACCCACGCCTGCCTCGCGCCGCCCGCGCTCGCGCAAAACTCCGTGCGCCAGCCCGACCGTGAAGATGATGAGCAGGACGCCGACCGCGACGCCGAGGACGCTGACGAGCGTGCGCGCCGGGCGGTGCGTGATGTTCGAGAGGACGAGGTTATCCATAGACCTCCTCAGGTGCGGGTGGCGTTCGAGGACGCGGCGCGCGGCCCCCGGCACGGCGTGGCGCATGAGCGCGACGAGGCCGAGCGCGGCCCACACGATCATCGCCGCCTTGCGCACGATGCCGAGAGTGACGCCCGTCGCGACCGTGAAACCCAGCGTGCGCAGGATGAAGCCCGTGCCGCCCTCGTAGACGCCGATGGTCGCCGGGACGAAACTGAACGCGAGGTTGATGACCTTCGTTAGCGACTCAATGATATAGGGAACGCTGGCCGTCGTGTCAAAGCCGAGCATCCAGAGCGCGGCCCACACTTCGGCGACCGACGAGGCGTGCGAGAGAAAGTCGAGTACGACCATCCACGCGAAGGCGCGCGGACGCGCCTTGTAGAAGTTGTGGACGTTCGACTCGATGTGCTTGATGTGCCCGCGCCGGTGGCGGAGCGCGGCGCGCTTGAAGCCTTTGCGGATGAGCCAGTCGACGGCGCGCGTCAAGGGCATCATGCGGCGCGTGATGGCGAAGACGACGAGCACGAGCGTGAGCGTCATCCCGAAGGCGATGCCGACGACGGGGTAGCGTGCCGCGTCGGGCAAGTCGTAGGTCGCTAGCATCACGCCCGCGCCGCTCGCGATGAGCAGCGCCACCGAGAGGTTGTAGAGAAGGTTGTCGATGGCGAGCGCCTGAACCCCTGCGGCGAGCGGGGCGCGCTTGCGTAGGATGGCCGCCTTCGTCGCTTCGCCTAAGACGGGGCCGGTGAAGGTCAGAAACGTCACGGCCTCGCCGCCGAGCCGCGCGCTGAACGCCTGCCAGAAAGTGAACCGGCGATGCTCGCGCGTGAAGGCGATACGCATCGCGAGCGTGCGGAAGATGTGGCGAAGGCCGGAGATGGCGACGAGCAGAAGGAAGCCCGCGCCGATTTGGCCGAGCGCGTCGAAGATTGATTGGACGCCGACGTGGTCGAGGACGTAGACGAGGAGCGCGAAGCCGAAGACGAAGGCGACGAGATGAAGGTAGGTCGAAAAACGTCGCGCGCGACCCTTCTTCGGCGCTTCAGCCGAAGAGACATCGACGGCTTCCTCTAGAGGGAAAGACTCAGGTTGTGACGACGCGCCGGCGCGGCCCGCGTCGCCCGGCGCGCTCAAGGGTTGCCCCCCGAGGCGGGCGCACCCGTGGCGACGGGCGTCGAGTCGTGTCGCGGGGCGGCGAACATCTCCTCGATGAGGCGGCCCGGAAAAGTTCGGAAGCCCTGCCGCAGGGCGGCCTCGACGGGTGTGCGCCCGTCGTGGAGGCGGCCGGTGAGTGCGAAGACGGTCGGGAGGAAGCTCAAGCTGTCGTAAGGCTCTTCGACGACCAGCCCGCGCGGGATGCCGGTCTTCTCGCCGCCCGCGAACATGAGCGTCGAGTGGGTCGAGACGCGGAAGAATGAGCCGTGGTTGCCGCCGGGATTGAAGCCGCGCACGTCGAAGTTCCAGTGGTCGTTGGCGAAGACGTGAATGTCGCTTTCGACGAGCGCGCGCTGGCGCAGACGCAGACGACGAATCAGACGCGCCTCGTCGATGAGTCCCGGCGCGTCGGGGTCGAGCGTGTCGAGGTGGTGTCGCGCGAGTTGTTCGTGAAGACCCGTGACGGCGTTCGAGTAGAGCGTCAGGTGCGAGGCGCGCAACCATTCGAGGTCTGTGTGCCAGCCGTCGAGCCACTCCTCGCGCGTTTCGCCCGCGGGGATTTGGAGACGCGCGTCCTCCCAGAGTTTGAGCGGAAGGCCCGCGCGCCAAGGCTCGCGCTCGAAGCTCACGCGCCCCGAAGCGTCTTGACGGAGATTCTTGACGGGGAGGTAGCGCAGGAAGAGCTTGCCCGCCTCGGAGCGCGCGAGGATGAGAGCTTGGCTATCGGGGCCGCCGTGAAGCCAGACGGCTTCGTCGGCCTCTATCTCTTGCGCGTCTGCGCCGCGCAGGTGTTCGGTCGCGACGCGCACGGCCACGAAGTCGACGGGACGCGCGCCGACGCCCCTCTGCACGTTGTTGCGCACGCGCGCCTCGGAGAGGAGCGTGAAGTAGTTGACGCGCGCGAAGCTCCTCAGCGCGTCGAGCGTGCCGTCGGGTGCGACGGCGAGTCCGCCGGGCGCGAGTCCGACGACGTAAGTTTGTAAGCTCCCGATGGTGTTCGAGTCGCCCATCGACCCTTCCGCGATGAGGTCTTCGTCGCGCAGAGAGGACGGGTTGAAGGCGTCGGGCCGAAGCGATAGAAGGTTGTTAAGTACGCGCGCGAACTCTGTGTATTTGCGCTCGTCCATGAGCCACGAGTCGAGGCGCGCGAACTCGCGTATGGCGTCGGCGTCGCGACCTGCGTCCGCGTCCTCCTTCGTCCACTTCTTCGGCCGCGCCGCGACGACCGCGCGCTGCCGCTCGATGAGCGAGTGGAGCGCGACCAACTCCTCGCGGATTTCGGAGAGCGTTCGCTGCCACGCGGGCCTTCGCGCGTCAATCGTCTTGAAGAACTCCGCCGACGCGGCGCGGCGCACCTCGGGCGCGAGGTCTTTGCGGCGCAGCTCGCCCAAGAGGATTTGCAGGACGTTCAACGAAGAGTCGCGGAGGTGAATCGAGGCGCGTTCGTTGCCGTCGAAATCGCCGAGGGCCGTCGGGTAGGCGGTGCTACGCCCGCGCAAATAGAAAGAGTCGTCCGAGGTCGTGTGGATGAGCGGGATGAGCGGGTAGAAGCCTTTGATGGCGTAGTCGTTGAGAAGTCTCCGCTTGGTGACGACGTGGTGTCCGCCGCCCTCGGCCGAGGCGAGGAGGTGGACGAGGTTGTAGCCCTGACTGTAGACGCGCTCGTCGGTGTTCGTGCCGTGGTCGGAGACGAGCACGAGCGCGGTCTCCGAGGCGAGCGGCGTCTTCTGAATCGCCGTCCAGATGCGGCCGACGAGCGCGTCGAGTTCCTTGAGCGCCTTCAGCCGCGTCGCCTCGTCGCGGTTGTGGTGCGCGGCGTGGTCGAAGTCGGTCGTGTAGAGGTCGAGGTAGCGTTTCTGCGGGTCGTTCAGCTTCTCAAGCAACTCGCGCTCAAGTTGCTCCATGAGAATCGCGCGCGCCTCGATGCCCGTGTTCCACTCGTCGAACAGCTCGCGTGGCGAGCGCGTCGTGACGCGGTTCATAAGGCCGCGCTGGAGCGTCGTCCAACGAAGGCCGCGCTGGTAGAGCTGGAAGCTCGTGTGGCGTTCGGCGTAAGGGTAGGCGTCGATGAGGAGCGGAGTGCCGACCTCGTCGAGCAGTTCCGCGCCGGGCATGTCGACGCGCTCGCGGCCGACGTTGGCGACCCAGAAGGGGATGAAGTTCAGATAGTCGTAGGCGTGCAGGGTGTAGCGGTCGAACTCGACGTTGCCTTTAATCTGTAGGTGCTGGCCCGTCTCAAGTAGCGACCACGACGGGCCGGAGAGACTCATCCCGCGCGTGTAGAAGTTTTGGAGGCGCGTGCCGCGCTCGAAGAAGACGTGCTCTATCCAAGGAAGCTCGCTCTTGCCGGTGCGCGCGTCACGCTGCCGCGCGTAGCGTTCGACGAAACGATAAGGGAGTCCGTCAACTTTAAGGAGGACGATGCGCGCTGTGCGCGGAGGCGCGGAGGCGCGTGCGCGCGGCGCGAGCGTCGAAGTTAAAGCGAGGAGCGCGACGAGTAGCGTCGCGCAGTTAAGCGAGCGTGAGACGCGAAGACGCGAGTGACTCTGAGGACGTGTGCAGGACATGCCTTAAACTTAAAAAATCAACCGCCGACACTTAAGAACTATTGCCCGCCGAGGGCAGCGACGATGGCTTTGGCGTCCGCCGGCTTGATGCGTTGTTTTTCGCGCATGGCCATCGCGAGGTATTCGGCGCTCAGCGTGCGCAGCGCGGCGTCGAGTCCCGGCGTCTGGTGGATGCGCAGAAGCTCGTTCTTCGCCGTCTCGTTGTTGATGCGGTAGAGGCTGTGCAGACAGAGACGGCGCGTCTCTTCGTCCTCTGTGCGCTCGAAGATGCGCGCGGCGGCGCGCGAGGTCTTGGCGTCGGCCTTCGATCCGTTCTCGGCGACGAAGCGGAGCGACCGCCGCACGTCCTCGATGTTCCAGACGACCTCGACGACCGGCGTCGACTTCGACACCTCGCGCAGGAAGCGACGATGATAGGCGAGCCTCCGCCCCTCGTCCAAAAGCTCGCGCCCCTCGGCAGGTTTAACGTCTTCGCGGTGTCGGTACGCGCCGAGGCTCAGGATGTTTGCGAGGCGGAAGACGACGCGGCTCGCGCGGCCGTGACGGAGCGGGACAAGCTCTTCGCGGCGGTCGCGCTCGATGCGCGCCGCGAGTCCGCCGGGCCGTCGCGCGTAGGCGACGAGCGCGGCGTACTGGTCGCGCGCGAGACGCGCCTCCGACTCCATGTCGTTCTCAAGCGGGTTCATGGAGACACGTTCCGCGCGCCGCTCAATCTCCTTGCGCATCTCGGGGTCGAGCGACGCGCTCAAAGAGAGCAGGAGCTTGAGCTGCGTGTAGGAGCGCAGGCGCGTCGGCTGGTTCAAGTCCATGCCGCGACGGCCCGTCGCGAAGTCGTAGACGGTGCGGCCGAGCAGGTAGTGCAGGTCGCCGAACTTCGAGAGCGCGAGGACGTTGCGCGAGACCTCTTCGATGAGGCGGCGCGACATCTCGCGTCGCTTCGGGTTCGCGCCGTCGCGGAAGTCGACGAGGATGGCCGGAATCTTCGGGTGGTCGAGTCCGTAGAGCGCGAGCGGAATCAACTCGACCGAGCGACCGCCCGCGACCGGCTCCGCCGTGGGGACGCCCTCCGCGTCGAAGTGGCGCGTCTCTGTGTGGCCCTTCCAACGGAGAAGCCTTCGGTCGCGCCAAGGGTTCGCGATGTTTAGGAAGCGGCCGTCCCACTTGCGCGCCGCGTCGCGCTGCAAGTCTTCGCGCGCGACGTACAGAAGCGCGTGCGTCGGCTCGCCGTCGGGCATCAGGAGCGGCTCGAAGTAAAGCCCCTCGGCCTCGGCGCGCTGGCGGAGGAGTTCCCAGTTGTGCCCGCGCGTGTCGCGCCAAGTGACGAGCTGATTCTGGTAGTAACGTTCGAGGTATGCGTCGTCAACGATGCCGCCGAAAATCTTGTCGCTCAGCATCAGACGCCCCTGTATCTCGTGCATCTCCTGCGGCGTAAACGCCGACGTGTCGCCCGTCTCGGCCTCGTAGAGCGCGAGCACGGCGAGCGCGCGCATGATGTGAGCCTGACGGTAGGCACGGCGGTTGTGGCTGAACGTGGTCGTCGTCGATTTGACGATGAGGCCGTAGGGGTTGAAGACGACGTTCTGGAGCGCGAGCCACATGAAGCGTTCCCACACGTCGCGGCCGGTCGAAGAGAGGTCGATGACGTGCGGCGGCGGCTCGGTCTTGGAAGCGTGATTCTTATCGCGGACGCGCGTGTAGAGGAAGGGGACGACCGACGCGACGCGCTGCAACGCGCTCGGTCGCGTGTAGCTCATCATCCAGACGTAGCGCAGGCGGTCGTTCTCAGGGTTATCGTCGCCGAGCGTGTCGCGTAGGATGCTGACGAGCGGCACTTCTTCGTTCGCGCCCGCCACCTTCTGACTCGCGCCGGTCGCAGACTCGTTCGCACCGGCCGGCGCGTCTTCGCGCGGGAGTCCGTCGAGCCGCCCGAAGATGGTCAGGAGTTCCGCGCCGCCGCCGACGGGGATTGTTTCGAGCCGGAAGAATTGCTTCGGCGTCGCGGCGGCCGCTTCGGCGATGGCGGCGGCCGTCGTGACGTTCGAGGGCGCGGGCGTCTCTTGCGCGAGCGCGAGCGGGGCGTGCGGCGCGAGCGCAAGGAGAGAGGCGAAGGCGAATGTTGCGAGCCGACGCGCTCTTCGTCCGGGGGCTGAGACGAACATAGACGTGTGTGCTTCCTTCTCCTTCGCGAATCCGCTCCACACGGAGCGAAAAAACTGCATCACCAATCCTGCCTGCGAGTGTGCCGATTGCGGATTTCGTACTGCGGATTTGAAATCCCGAATCTCAAATCTGAAATCTCAAACCGGGACGTGGCAAAGGTCGTGCCGCACGGCGTTTACGAAACTTCAGGGACGGCGACGAACGAGGGCTGGCCTTGCGATGAAACGACACGGCCGCCCGGTTGCCGCGAATTATACAGTCTACCGCGCGGCGGCGGCAGTCAGGGCGGCGACGGACTCCTCGTCGAGCAAGTAGACGCGCGCCGCCTCGACCGCCCCTTGGCGGACGACGGACGCGGGCCGCGCCCCCGCGTTGAGGCGCGCGAGTATCTCCGAGTTGCTGAAGTAGCGGCGGCCCGGCGCTGTGACGACGAGGTCGCCCGCGCGCATCTCGGCGAGCGACGAAGGGTCTGAGAGAGAGACCGAGGTGAGGTCTTCGCGTCCGGCGAGGCGCGCGTAGTGTTGCAGAAGCTCTGGCGTCTCGCTCGCCACGCGCGCGCCGGGCCGGGCCATGCGCGCCGTCTCGCGCGCCGCGTCGCGCACGCCCGAGTCGTAAAACTCGTCGTGCGGGAAGAAGTCGCCGGCGGGGCGCAGCGCCGAGCCGAGCGCGTTCGTGTAGAGGGGGTAGAAGGGCGCGGCGCGCGCGGTCGCGTACACGGAGACGCAGGCGAAGAGCAGCGCCGTGAGCGCGCGCGCGTAGACGAGGCCCGACGCGCCGAGTCGCGCCGTCGCGCGCGCGAAGTACTGCGCGAAGAAGTGGACGCCGACGGCCGACGTGATGAGAACGGCCGGGAGCGCGAAGGTGAAATAGCGCGTGAACTTCCCGCCGAGCACGGAGAAGGGGAAGAACCAGAAGAAGAGCCAGAAGAGTATGAAGTAGCGCCCGTCGCCGACCCTGCGCCGGAAGAGAAGGAAGAGGCCGACGACGAAAGTGGCGGCGACCGTCAGAGGCAGCTTGACCGCCATGAAGACGTAGTAGAAGTACCAAGGCACGCCGCGCAGCCAGAGCGACATCTGGTTCGGGTAGAGCACGCCCATGAACTCGTTGCTGTCGTGCGCGATGCGCCGCTCGCCCGCGAAGGTGCGCATCTCGTGCCACGTGCCCGGCAGCAGAATCGTCGGGTTGAAGATGACGAAGGCCACGCCCATGAAGATGAAGAAGATGAGCCAACGTCGCTTGCCGATGCGCCAGCGCGTCGTCTTCATGCCCTGAAAAACGTAGTAGTAACTGCCGCTGATGGCGATGAAGTGCGGGACGTACTTCGAGGCCAGCATCGCGCCGAAGGCGACGCCTGAGGCCCAGTAGAAAGGCTCGGGCCGCCGCCCCTCTTCGGCCGCGCGCTGCCCGCGCAGCCAGAAGACGTTGGCGAGGAGGAAGAAGAAGACGAGGAAGGAGTCTTCCTTGGCGATGCGGTTGAAGGTGACTGCGGCCGGGTCGAAGGCCCACAGGGCGGCCGCGATGAACGCGACCTCCGCGCCGAATAGCTCCAACGCGACGAGGAAGATTAAAACCGACGTGAGCGCGCCGAGGATTGCGCCGGGCAGACGCGCCCAAGTCTCCTGCGTGACGTGATAGGAGGGCGGCCCCGTCCGCACGTAGTCGGTCGAGTTCCACCAGTCGGCGGCGACGGCCGACGCGGTCAGCATGGCCTTCATCAAAAACGGGTGCTCGCCGTTGGCCGGCGTCAGCCCGCGCGCGCGGTACTCCTCGACGGCCCGCACCTTGTTCAGCTCGTCCTCGCTCAACCCCTGCGCGTCGAGGCGGTAGGCGCGGAAGCCGAGGCCCAAGAGGACGATGACTGATAGGGCCGCGACGACGAGCGCGCGACTCGAAACGTTGACTATCTGCTCGGGGAAAAGCTCTGGTCGGAGACGAGCGGTGGTGATGGTGTTCGCGTGTGCGGACAAGATTAGTCAGTCGCCTCTCGAAGTAAACTCACGCCCGAGCGCATGCTTTCGACTGCGCGCCCCCCACGAAATTCAAGAGGTTATCCGCACGGGGCTACCCGTGTCAAAACACGGCGGGGCGGGCGCGGGCCTGTGATTCTTAGCGCGACTGATTCGTGGCCGTCGCGGTGCGCGGGTCTTTGCCGGCGGACGTCGTGTTGGAGTTCGTGTTGGCGTCGGGCGAAGACTCTTCGAGCGCCCATCCGGCGCGTTCGAGCAGGGGGATGGCGAAGCGTATGGGAGAGGCGAAGTTGACGTTCTGCATCTGCGTGAACATGCCGAAGTTGACGGCGATGACGCGCCCCGACTGGCCGAAGAGCGGCGCGCCCGACGCGCCCTCGGCCGAGTTCGCTTCGTAGACGATGCGGTTGCCCTCGAAGTCCGTGATGCTCCCCTGCGAGAGGAGCGGGCGGATGAAGTTGCGCGCGGCCAAGTGGTTGAGAATCGAGCTGAGCGAGGAGCCGAAGCGTTGCTGGATTTGAATCGACTCGGCCTCGGGCAGCGTCGCCAGAATTCTGTCCTCGCTCGTCGGGTAGCTCATCATGACGATGGTCTTGCCGATGCCGGAAGCGTCCGAGTCTTTGTCGACCGGAAGGACGGGGAGGTCGGCGGGCAGCTCGCGCCCCTCGATCATGCAGACGGCGATGTCCTCGCGCTGCGAGGTCTGTTTGACGCGCAGGGGGAACGGCAGTTTGTGTCCGGGGAAGTAGACGGCGAGGCGCGTGATGCGGAACTGTACTTTGACGGCGGCCGTCGTCGTCAGAAGCTCGGTCGAGGGGTCGGCCTTCCATGGCTCGATGGTCAGGTGGCGGTTCGTGATGACGTAGCCTTTGCCGACGTGGAAGGCCGTCCCGGCGAACTCGCGCTCGAAGGGCTCGCCCGCGCCCTCGGCCGTCAGGCTCGGCTGCGCGGCCGCTGTCTCGGGCGCGGTCTCGTCGCCTTCGGCGACCTTGAACTCGGGGTAGCGCATCGGCCGGTTCGTCCCCGACTCGACGAGGATGTAAGAGCCGGTCAGGAGTCCGACGCCGCCGCCGTAGGCCGAGCGTATCTGCGGGGCGAGCGAGAGGCTGTTGATGATGTTCTGGTTGCGCTCGTCGACCTCCGCGAACTGCTGCTGCGTCTCGCCCATCCGCTGCTCCATCGCGGCGAGCTGCTCGTTCTGTTTGTTGATGAGGTCGCGGCTGCGCTGCAACTCGCGGTTGGCGGCCATTCCAAGGTAGAGGATGCCGCCGATGAGCGCCGTGGCGAAGAGGAAGATGAGCACCTTGGTGCTCGTCTTTATCTCGCGCACCAGCTCGCGCGTGAACTCGCGCAAGAAAACTTTGGCGTCGTCGCGGCGCTCGGTCGCGGCCGACTCCAAAGCGGCCGACTCGATGAAGGGCGCGACGTGCGTCTCCATGCGGCGACGCTCGACGAGCGCGGGCAGCGCGCGGACGGGGAAGAACTGGAGCGCGAGGTCTGAGTCCTTGACGCGCACCTCGTCGCCGTCGGCAATCTCCGCTCCGGCGCGCAGAGGCTCGCCGTTGTGCGTCAAGGCGACCGAAGGGTCGAAGCCAGCGACGCGGTAACTGCCGCCGAGCTTTTCGAGTTCGAGCAGGAGGTCGGACGGCGCGGGCAGGGCCGAGGAGCGCAGGCGCACCTCGCACGACTCG
>DASUNL010000040.1:0-5463 GCA_036277175.1 Pyrinomonadaceae bacterium
GATGACGAACGGATGTGTGACCGAGCCCGCCGACGACTGAAAGCGCAATTTGTACTCGCCCGGCACGGCCCGTGCGTCGATGCGTAGGTTGACGAAGATGTAAGTGCCCGCCGGGTTGACGCTCTGACCCGAAAGCTCAAACGGCGCGCCCACGTCGGCCGAGACGCGCACGCCGTGCAAGTTGCTCCCGCGCACGAGCAGGCGCACGGGGTTGATGGAGTGTCCCGCCCACCAAGACGGCGGCTCGACCTTCGCGACGCGCGGCGCGCCACTTTGCGCGGCGGCCGCGCCGTGGCAGAGCGCGACGAAGACGAGCGCACAACTCGCGGAGAGTACGAATTTTCGCATAGCCTAAATGCCGTTTCGTCGCGCCCGCGTCAGTCGCGCTCAAGCGGTGGCTTCGGCGGCGCGTCCGTGACCGACTGCGGGAGCGTGACGGCGTCCGCCCCGGCCGCGGCCGCCGGGGGCTTCGTCGCCTCGCCGCCGAGCGGAGTGGGCGCGTGCTTGCGCTCCTCCTCGAACTTGCGGAAGACGGCGAGCGCGCGCTCGGCCTCTTCACGACGGCGCAGGCGCGAGTAGGCGGTGAACAATTGATAGTAGATGCCGGGGTCTGACTTGTTGAGCGCGACGCCGCGCTCAAGGACGGGGAGCGCCTCCGCGTAACGCTTCAGCTTGACGAGCAGGCGGCCGAGGTCGTGGTGCGCCGGGTAGTTCGTCGGGTCGAGCGCGATGGCGCGGCGCATCAGTCGCTCGGCCTCCTCGTCGCGCCCGCGCTGGCTGGCGATGTAGCCGAGGTTGGCTATCACGTCGGGGTTGTCGGGCTGCAAGGCGAGCGAACGCTCGAAGGCCGCGACGGCTTCGTCGTAGAGACCTTCGGCGCGCGCGGCGTAGCCCGCGAGGTAGTGGAGCGACGCGCTGTCGGGGTGGCGTTCGAGTCCGCGCGCGAAGGCGGCGCGCGCGGCCGGGTAGTCGGCGGCGCGAAAGTGCACGACGCCGAGCCGCAGGTGGTAGACGAGCTTCTGCGGCTCAAGCGCTACGGCGCGCTCGTAGTAGGGGACGGCCTGCTCGAAGACCTGCCGCTTGAAAAGCTCTTCGCCTATCATGAAGTTGGCCTCGGCGTAAGCGGGCCGAAGCTCAAGCGCCTTGAGCCAGTGTTCGATGGCCGAGCGGCCATCACCACGCGCCGACATGATGAGTCCGAGACGATAGTAAGGCTCGGCCTCGTTCGGCCTCAGGCCCGAGGCCGTGCGCATGACGCGCGTCGCGTCTTCGAGGCGGTCGAGGTTGTAGAGCGCGACGCCTAAGTTGTAGAGCACCTCGAACGTGTTCGGGCGAAGCGCGTCGGTGCGCTCAAACAGACGCACGGCGCGCTCGTACTGACGGGCCTCGGCCAGAGCGAGTCCGAGCGAGAAGAGCGTGCGCGGGTCGTCGCCGGCCGCGCGCTCGACACGTTCGGCGAGCGCGGCGGCCTCCGCTCCGCGACCCTCGTGCGCGTAGGCGTTGATGAGCGTGAGCAGGAGCGCCGCATCCGTCCCGCTTCCCTGCGCCGCCGTGCCTTTGATTCCGGCCGCGCGTTCGAGCAGAGGGATGGCGCGCTTGTACTGGCCGCGCGAGGCGTAGAGCGCGCCGAGGTTGAAGACGGCCTGCGGGTGTTCGGGCGCGAGTTTAAGGACGGCCTCGAAGCTCTCGACGGCCTTGTCGGCGCGCGACGTGCGCGCGAGCAGGACGCCGAGGTTCGAGAGCGCGGCGACCGACTGCGGGTTGATTTTGAGAGCCTCGCCGAACTCGCGCTCGGCCTCTTCGACGCGCCCGCGCGTGTCGAGGACGACGCCTAGGACGACGCGCGCGTCGGCGCTGCGTGGCGACTGCGCGACTGCGCGACGCGCGACCGTCTCGGCCTCGTCGAGACGGCCGGCTTGCAGAAGCGCGGCGGCCTCGCCCAACAGTCGCGTCTCCTCGTTCGGGGCGTTGCGACCGGCGACCGCCTGCGGCGCGTTAGTCTGTCGAGTGTTGCGCTGCGCGTGCGCGTTTACGTGAGCGTGAGTGATGGCGAGTGTCGTGAGGGTCGCGGCCGACGCGAAGACGAGCGTGACGAGCGCGCGCGGTCGTCTCTCGGACGCGCCCCGCCTCGTGTCTTCGCTCGTCATGCGCATCATCATACAGGGAGGACGGGGGGAGACGGCAAACGCCGCATAAAACAATCGAGTGGCGCGCTCGAAACAATCGAGCGGGCGCGTCTAAAAACAATCGAGTGGCGAGCGCACGTTAGCTGCCCGCCACTCGAAAGGGGTCGTCCGTCACGGCCGGGCCGGCGGTTAGAAGAGAATCTTGAGAGCGAACTCAAGCTGCCGCCGCCGCTGCTCGCTGCGGTCGATGCCGAAGTCGTTCTGGTTGTCGAAGTTGTTCTCGGGGCGGAAGCGGTTGACGCGGTTCAGGACGTTGTAGGCCGCGAAACGGAACTGGATGTTGAAGTCCTCGCTGATGCTGCGCACCCGGAAGTTTTTGAAGAGCGACGCATCCCAGTAGAACTGCGGGTCGCCGCGAAAGACGTTGCGTCCGAGCGTGCCGATCTTCGGCCCGCCGGGGTCGTTGGCGAAGACGGGCGTGACGGCCGGACGGAAGGCTGCGCGGTTGAGCTGGCGTCCGGCCGCGCGGTCGGCCGCCGTCGGCGTCGGGTCGCCGATTAAGTCAACGCGCCCGCCGCCCGACGTGACCGAGAAGACCGGGCCGCTCTGCGCCGTGATGGTGTTATTGAGTTGGAAGCCGCCGATGAGGAAGTCAACGGCGCGCGGCATGTCGCCGCCGTAACGCCGGCTGCGTCCGATGGGCAAATCCCAGACGTTGGCGAAGGTGAAGCGGTGGCGGATGTCCGTGTCGGAGTTGCCGCGCTCAAGCTCTGGACGGAGCGGGTCGTCCGGGCCGCAGTCGCGCGCGCTCGCGCCGCCCGAGCAGATGCCGCCCGGCGAGTCGTCAATCGCGTGCGCCCAAGTGTAGGACGACAGAAGCGACAGCCCGTTCGAGAAACGCTTCTCCAACTTCGACTGAAGGGCGTTGTAGCTTGAGCTTCCCGTGTAGCGAGAGGTGACGATGGAGGCGATGCCGAGCACCTCGCGCGAGCCGGGGCCGCCGTTGTCGCCCGCGTCGCCGATGTTGACGACCGCGAGGAGGTTGCGACCCGCCGAGCCGACGTAGCCGACCTCGGCCAGCCAGTTCGGCCAGAACTCGTACTGCGCCGTGAGGTTGTACTGGTGGTACATCGCGTCGCGGCGGTTCGGGTCGTGGAAGAAGATTGTGCGGTCGGTCGGGGCGGCGAAGCGCGTGCCCGGCCCGGCGACGATTTGCGTCGGGATGAGCAGGCCGTTGTCTAAGGCGTAGCGGCCGAGCACCGGCGCGGGGCAGCCGCCCGGATTCGTGATGGGGTTGCAGCTAAAGCTGGTCGCGCCCGTGCCGGGGTTGGCCGTCAAGGGCTGCTGTCCGCTCACGTCAGTCGAGAAGAGCAAGCCGTAGCCGCCGCGCAGGACGAGTTTGCCGTCCGAGCGCAGCCCGCTCCAAGCGAAGCCGATGCGCGGGCCGAAATTATTCTTGTCGGTGAAGGCGAGGTCGCGGCCGCCCGGCGCGTCGTCGCCGGCGACGATGATGGTGCGCGTCGCGGGCTCGAAGTTGCTCTGGCGGTCGAAGCGTTCGGTCGGCTCGGTGAAGATGTCGTAGCGCAGGCCGAGGTTCAAGGTGAGCGTCGGGCTGACCTTCCAGTCGTCCTGCACGAAGAAGGCGATCTCTTTGCTCGACTGGAAGTATGGGCCGCCCGGATCGCCGCGGCTGATGAAGCCGGGCCGGTAGCCGAGGAGCAGGTTGGCGAGCGCCGAGCCGGAGTCGTTCGCGCCGATGCCGTTGTAGTTGCCCGAGACGAAGCCGCCGTTGACGGCGTTGCCGTTGCCGGGGTTGACCGAGCCTTGGTCGGTCGTGCCGTACTGGAGTTGGCCCTTGATGCCGCCGTTGCGCCCGCCGTCGAAGTTCGAGTTCTGACGCACGCGCAGGTCGCCGCCGAACTTAAACGTCTGGTTGCCTTTGACGACCGTCACCGTGTCGGCGAAGTTGAAGTTGTTCGACGTGAAGTAGAACGGGCCGCCGTCGCCGACGAACTCGACGGCGCGATCCTCGCGCCCGATGTTATCGACGATGCCGAGGAGCGTGATGCCCGACGCATTCGGACTCAAGTTGATGTTGGGCGCGCCGAGTTGCGCCATGATGTCGGACTCGAAGCCGCCCGTGCCGTTGACGCCCGTGTTGAAGATGCCGATTTGGACGCGGGTCGCGCCGAAGCGCGCGTCGTTGATGATGTTGGGCGTGAAGACGTGCGTGTCGCCCATCGTGAAGCCCTTGGAGTTGCCGAACTCGTCGCCGGCCGAAGGGCCTGCCGGGAGGTCGTTGTTCGTGGGCGACGTGCCGAGCGGGAAGAAGTTGCTGCGCGAGCGCGCGGTGTCGGACTTGCTGTAGCGTGCGAAGAAGCTGTTGGACTGTGTGAAGCGGTGGTCGATGCGTATGTCGTAGCTATCGACGTTCGCCTTCTCCGAGCGGTTGACCCCGAAGTTGCGGCCGATGCCGGGGCGGTCGGGCAGCGGGAAGGCGTTGAGGAAGTTGAGGCCGAACGGCGAGAGCGGCCCGCACGCGCCGCAGAGGCGGAGGTCGTTACCCGGAATCGGGTTGCCGTTCGGGTCGAAGAGCGTGCCGCGCGGGGCGGCGACGACGCGCGTCGTGCCGTCGGGGTTGCGAATCTGGTAGTTGACTATCTGCGCCGGGTTGAGCAACTCGCCGAAGTCGCCGACGCGCATCCGCGCGGTCGGGACGGGGACGGCCGACAGGCCCTCGCCGCCGCCGAAGATGGGCGTGCCGCGACGCTGGCCGGCGACCGAGACGAAGAAGAAAGAGCGGTTGCGACCGTCGTACCAGAAGGGCGTGCCCTCGCCGGGGCGCGGCAGGAAGATTGGGCCGCCGACCGTGCCGCCGTAGTTGTGCGTCACGTAGTTGGGCGGCTCGGGCGACGTGGGGTCGTCGAACTGCCCGGCGGCCGCAGAGAGGAAACGTCCCTGATACTCCTCGAAGAGCGTGCCGTGGATTTCGTTTCCGCCCGACTTGAACGTCGTCGAGATGATGCCGCCGCCCGCGCGGCCCGACTCGGCCGAGGGGACGCTCGTCTCGACCTTGAACTCGGCGATGGCGTCCGGGTTCGGGTAAATGGCAATCTGTCCGAACTGCGACTCGTTGTTGTCGACGCCGTCGAGCGTGAAGTTGTTGTTGGTGGCGCGCGCGCCGTTGACGACGAGGACTGACCCGCCCGACTCGCGGAAGCGCGTCGACTCGGTGTTGTTGAGGCCGATGCCCGCGGGGCCGACGACGAAGTTTCCGCCGCCGCCGAGAAGACCGAGGTTCGGGCGCGTGACGCCGGGCGAGAGCGCGGCCAAGAGC
>DASUNL010000041.1:0-5920 GCA_036277175.1 Pyrinomonadaceae bacterium
CCGTCACGCGCGCGCCGCGAGCGGCGGGGATGAAGGCGCACGAATCGAAGTCGAAGGGGCGCGAGTTGAGGATGAAAGCTTGCGGGGCGAAGGCGACGCGGCGAGTCGCGGTTTCGAGGCCGCGTCGTTCGAGGTCTTCGGCGAAGCGCGGCGCGAGAATGTCGGGCGGCGCGAAGGGGTCGAGTCGCGTGACGGTGTCGAGCCGAGCGACGCGCACGCGCCGCCGCTCCCGCCTCTGAACTCGGCGGCGAAGCTCGTGCGCGAGGCCGCGCCCGCGTCGCTCACCTCAAACATCCGCCCGCTCGGACAGCTCGAAGACAGCTTCATCATCGCCGCAGATCCCGAGGGGCTTCTGCTCATCGACCAGCACGTCGCGCACGAGCGGATACTCTTCGACAAGTATCGCGCGCTCGTCTTCGCGCGCCGCGCCGAGTCGCAGCAGCTACTCGTCCCCGAGACTTTCGACCTGACGCCCGCGCAAGCCTCGGCCTTCGAGCAAGTCGCCGAGGAACTGGAGGCTTACGGCTTCGCGCTCACGCGACTGTCGGGACGGACGGTCGCGGTGCGCGCCGTGCCGGCCGACATCCCTGCGGCGGAGGCGCGCAACCTGCTCGCCGAAATCCTCGACTCCGTCGACTCGGAGAAGCGCGGCCGCGCGCGCACGACGCTCGGCGAGGAGATTGCCGCCTCGCTCGCCTGCCGCGCGGCCATCAAAATCAACACGCCCTTGACGCGCGAGAAGATGCAGTGGCTCATCGACCGCCTGCTCACGACCTCGTCGCCCACCACCTGCCCGCACGGACGCCCCGTCATCCTCCGCCTCACCAAACGCGACATCGAGCGCGGCTTTCACAGACCGTGAGAGACGTGAATAGAGAATCGTAAATCGTAAATTGTAAATCGTGAATCGATAAGGACGGCTCGCAGCCCGCCCTTGATTTGCCCTCAAGTAGATAGGCTCTCAAACACTATTCACGATTTACGATTGACGGTTTACGACGGCGGGAGGAGTGCGAGCAGGTCGAGGCATGCTTCGCGCGCGTCGCGGAGACTCTCGTCGTAGGCGCGTGCGGCGGCGCGCACGTCCGCGCCGCAGTGCGGGCAGGTATGCGTGCGTGATTTGACGTGACGATTGCAGGCGCGGCAGAGGACGAGCGCGGGCGTCGTCGTCCGCGCCGTGCGCGCCGTCGTCGCGGCGGTCTTCAGGGCGACAGGTTTCCGCGCGGTCTCGGATGGCTTCGCCTTCGCGCGCGTCCTCGAACGCTCAATCTGTACGAGCGAAGTCATCTTCGCCGGGAGCGCCAAGGCGTCGGCGGCGGGGCGACCGTCGAGCGTCTCCAAGAGCAACTCGAAGCGTCCGTGGTCGAAGGGCGTGCCGGGCGCGGCCTCGACGGGCCTGACATGCTCGCGCAAACCCCTGCGCTCAAGCTCAAGCGCGCGGTGGTGGCAGTAGGGGTTGTTGCCGGGACGACCGAGCAGAGAGTGTGAGAGCCAAGTGCAGCCGCCGCGACACGAGTCGGCGTAGTAGCAGTCGCGGCAGAAGCCCCACAACTCCCCGCCGTCGCGCGTCAGGTTGAAGTTCAACTCGGGCGTCGCGCGCCAGATGTCCTCCATCGAAAGCTCGCGCACGTTGCCGCCCGCGTAGCCGACCGTCGGCAGCGAAGGGCAGCCCTTCACAGTCCCGTCGGCCTCTATGCCCATGGTGTTCTGGCCCGCGTTACACCCCGGCCAGTGTATCCTCTCGTCGCCGCTCCCTCGCCAGAGAGACTCGTAGGGGCCGAAGTAGCCGACGTTGTTGCCCGGCTGCAAGAGCATCCCGCCGTCGGCGCTGCGTCGATAGAGGTCTGCGAGCAGGGGCATCAGCTCAAGCAGTTGGTAGGGTTGAAGCAGAAGTTCCGGGTGGTCTGCGGCCCGGCCCATTGCGACCGTCAGTTGCACCTGCCAGTTCTTCGCCCCGTTCTCGACGAACAACTCGCACAACTCGGGCAGTTGCTTTATGACGCGCGCGGAGATTTGAGTGTTGACGCTCGGCGTGATGCCTTGCGCGCGCAGGAGTGAGAGCGCACGTAAGGCCGCGTCGAACGAACCCTTCACGCCGCGCAACTCGTCGTGAAGCTCCCGCAAGCCGTCGACCGAGACGCCAGCGCCCTGCAAGCCCGCCTCGGCCGCGCGGCGCACGCGCTCCTCGTTGAGGTGCAGCCCGCCCGTCTGCATCGTGCAGTCCATCCCCTGCGCGCGCACCTCGCGGACTATCTCCAGCCAGTCGGGGCGCATGTAAGCCTCGCCGCCGATGAGCGTGACTTCGCGCGTGCCGAGGCGAGCGAGTTGACGCACCACGTCGAGACACTCGGCGGTCGAAAGCTCGTCGGGGCGGCGGCGGCCGGCGCGCGACCCGCAGTGTTGACACTTCAGGTCGCACGCCAGCGTAATCTCCCAGACCACGTGCACGGGGACGTAAGTCCCTCGGTCTTCGGGAGTGAAGTAACGTGTCGGCTCCGCCATAAACTTTCGCGCCGTCTACTTGCCGCCCATCTTCGTCATGCGCTGCTCCAGCTTGTCAAGCGCCGCCTGAGCGTCCTTGATCCATTTGCGCGCGGAGGCCGCGACGCGCCTCATCTCCTGCATGTCGCCGCGCGCCATCGCCGCGCGGATGGGCGGGCCGTATGGCGGGACGGCCCCCGCGTTCGGCATCGCCGCCGCCTTCTTCTTGCTCGCAGACTTTTTAGTTTTACTGGTTGCCATTGTCCCTCCGTTTAGAGAAGTGTCGTCGGTGTGAAAACTTTTTGCCGCCACGGGCGTGAGGTGACGGCGCGTCCCGAGTGAATCGCCACCTTAATAAACTCGCGGCGCATGGCTGTCAACATAAATCTTCGCGGCGCGGCGTTAAGAGGCGCGGAGGAGGTGCGGAAGCCTCAGAGCGAATCGAGCGCGCGCAATACCGCGTCGGTGTCGGAGAGGTCTGGGAGGAGGAGGTCGGGGGCGTGTGGGCTGAGCGTCTCGACGCTGTGGTTGCGGCCCGTGCCGACGCCGACCACGCGCATCCCTGCGTGACGCGCGCAATCGATGTCGTTCGGCGTGTCGCCGATGACGACGAACTGCGCGGGGTCGAGTTCCGCGCCGAGGCGTGACTCGATGCGCGCGCGCGCGAGGGCGGGGAGGTCGCGCCGGTCGTGCGATTCGTCGCCGAACGCGCCGGGGAGCGTGAAGAAGTCCGTGAGTCCGACGAGATTCATCTTGAAGCGCGCGGCTGGCTCGATGTTGCCTGTGAGTAGCGCCGACAGGTAGCGCGGGTGCGCGTCGAGCCGTTCGAGTAGCGCGCGCACGCCGGGCAGCAGGCGGAAGACTTGCGGGCCGCGCGCGACGAAACTCTCAAGCTCGGCCATGTAACACTCGCGAAGCTCCGCGACGCGCTCGCGCACGTGCTCGTGCGTATAGCCCTCGTCGCGCAGCGCCTCGCAGACGATTTGCAGGTCGGTCATCCCCGACGCCTTCAAATCGTGGAGCCGCCCCACAGTCCCGAACACGCTTTCGAGCACCGGCGCGGTGTACTCCTTGTAAACGTCCGCGCGCTCCGAGAGCAGGAGCGTCCCGTCGATGTCCCAAAGGATGACGCGCAACTCCCCCGGCGCGACGCGCTCACTTGACTCTTCTCTCATCTCACCACCCGTCACGGAAAATGCTTACGCGCGGGAATTCTAACACGCGCGCCGCCCGTTGACTGGGCGCGCGTTTTGGCTTACAAGCTTTCGCAAGCCTCACCGCCGGACGCTTCGCGGGAACGTACAGCCGGGCCGAAAGGGAACAGTCAAATGCAACATTCACCGTCGCGCATTCATCGCGGACTCGAACTCGCCGCGCTCGCGCTCGTCGTCTTCTTCTTCGCCGCGCCGTCGTCGCGCGCGCAGCAGACGCAGACGCAGCCGAGCGTCGTCGGCGTCTGGCAGGCGCACGTCGCCGGGCTGCCCATCATCGTCAGGCTCAACGCCGACGGGACGGGCGAGTTCGACGAGGAGCCGCTGAAGTACACCGTGCGCGGCGCGACCATCGTCGTCGAGGACGAGGACGGGGTGACGACCTACGGGTTCACTCTGCGCGGCGACACGCTCACGGTCTCCGGCGGAGACTTGGGCGGCTCGCTCGTCTTCACGCGCGTCGGCGCGGGCGGGTCGTCCGCGAAGGGCGAGGACGCGCGCAAGGAGGAGACGGACAGACGCGCCGAGGCGGGCGTCGCGCGCGGCGGCGAGTCCGGAGGCGCGCGAGAGAACCCGCTCGTCGGGCGTTGGCAGTCGAGAGAGGCGACGGTCGTCATCAGCGACGACGGGACGCTGACGCTCAACGGCACGCGCTACAGCTACAGCGTGCGCGACGGCGTCATCACACTTTCGAGCAGCGAAGGCTCGATGTCTTTCCCGTTCGAGTTGTCGGGCGACACGCTCAATGTGCAGGTCAATGGGGAGAAGATGGTCTATCGTCGCGCGGACGGCGCGGGCGCGGGCGAGGCGGTCGGCGCGGCGGGCGTGCCGGAGGAACTCGTCGGCAAGTGGTGCTACATGTCGAACGTCAACAGCCAGTCGGGCGGGCGCATGTCGAACCGCTGCATCACGCTCTACGCCGACGGCACTTACGAGTATTACGCGGAGACGAGTTCGAGCGGGCCAGTCGCCTCTTCCGCATCGCAGGAGTCGGACACGGGGCGCTGGACGGCGACGGCGACGACCATCACTTCCACATCGTCGACGAAGGGCACGAACACCTATCGCCTCGAAAAGCGCAACCACCCGAAGAACGGCGACCCGATGCTCGTCCTCGACGGCGACGCCTACGTCACCGCCACGCAGCGCGCGCCGTGGCCGGAATAGAAGAAGGCAAAAGTAAGCGAGCCGTAAATCGTCAATCGTTAATCGTCAATCGAAAGAGCCTGTCTTTCTCGATTGACGATTGACGATTGACGATTCACGGCTTTACTACTTTTGCCTTACTCGATGACGATGAGGACGTCGCCGGGGTTGACGGTCGCGCCGGGGCGTGCGCCGATGCGCGCGACCCGGCCCGCCTTCGGCGACTTCAGCTCGTTCTGCATCTTCATCGCCTCGACGACGACCAGCCCCGCGCCCGCCTCGACCTCCGCGCCCTCTTCGACCAACACGCGCACGACCTTGCCCGGCATCGGCGCGTGAAGCTCCGCGCGGCCCGCGTCGTGGACGCCCGCCGCGCGCGCTCCGCGCAGGCGTCGCGGGTCGCTCACGCGGATGCTGTAAGAGCCTGAGCGCGTGCGTACTTCGGTCGCGCCGTCGGCCGACTCGCCGACCCTCAACTCTTCGACGCGGCCGCCGCCCGTGATGAGAAAGACGCCCGCCTCCGGCTCGCGCACTTCCAGTTCGTATGCACGGCCGTCGACTTCCGCGAAGACGCGCTCGCCCTCGCGCCTCAACTCGACGCCGAGGCTCTCGCCACCGATTTCGGCCAACAGTCTCATAAGAGAATCGCTGTCCTCACGTCCCCCGCGCCTTAGCGCGAGGCGACGCGGCCCGATAGTTTCCAACGGCTCGGCGGCTCGTCGTCCCGCGTGCGTCGCGTCGCGGCCGCCTGCGTCTTTTGCGCGTAGGCGAGCGCGGCGGCGATGACCGCCACGTCGCGCTCACGAAGTTTACTTTCAGTGCTTCCCTTATCAACGGCGAGGGTGGCGCGCGCGGCGTCGCGTCGCGCGAAGAAGCGTTCGATGAAGCCGGTGTCGAGTCGGCCCTCGATGAACTCGGCGTCGCGCACGACCTCTCGGAAGAAGGGAAGCGTCGTCTTGATGCCCGTGACCTCGTACTCGTCGAGCGAGCGCCGCATGCGGTCAATCGCTTCGGCGCGCGTGCGCCCCCACGCGGCGAGCTTCGAGATCATCGGGTCGTAGTAGATGGAGACTTCCGCGCCC
>DASUNL010000042.1:0-16685 GCA_036277175.1 Pyrinomonadaceae bacterium
ACGAACGCGCCCGCGCGCCGACTTCTCGCGCGGGCCTCGCGCCCACCGTTGACGCCCGCGACGGGTAGGCGCGAGAAGCTTTTCGCGCCGCGCCGAATCTTTACCAGCAGGAGTCCGAGTCCACAATGACTGAAGAAACCAAGCCGGCGAACGGCGAAACCACCAACGAGCAGACCGCACCCGAAGCCTCGATGAACGAACCCGCCGCCGCCAGCGGGGGCGAGAACGCCGTCCAGCAGTCCACCGCCTCAGCGACCGGCGCTTCGACCGCCGCCACGCCAGCCGCCACGCCGCCCGCTACAGCAGAGCCTGCGGACGCGCCCGCTCCGGCGCCCGCGGAGTCCGCGGCGGCGCCGGAAGCAGTGGCACCGCCGCCCACTCCTGCGCCTACTCCTGCGCCCGCTCCGGCGCCGCAGTCTTCCGCCGCCGGCGAATCGGCGGACGATGACGACGACGAGGACGGGAGGCGCGGCTCCGGCGGTGGCGACTTCGACTTCGGCGCCATCCTCGACCAGTACGAGCAGGAGCAGGCCGCCTTCCAGGAAGGCTCCGTGGTTCGCGGCACGGTGGTCGGCATCACCGAGCGCGGCGTCGTCATCGACTTCGGCTTCAAGTCCGAGGGCGTCGTCAACCCCGAGGAGTTCATGGAGCGGGGCGAGCTGACGGTCAAGCGCGGCGACGAGGTCGAGGTGCTCATCAAGAGCATGGAGACGCAGGAAGGCGTCCCCATCCTCTCGCGCGCCGACGCCGTCCGCATGCGCGCGTGGGACGAACTTGAGAAGGCTTACCGCGACGGCACGCCCGTCAAAGGCCGCATCGCCGACCGCGTTAAGGGCGGACTGCGCGTCGACGTCGACGGCGTCGCCGCGTTCCTCCCCGGCTCTCAGGTGGACGTCCGGCCCGTGCGCAACCTCGACAGCCTTCGCGGCCAAGAGGTCGAGGCGCTCGTCATCAAGCTCAACCGCAAGCGGTCGAACGTCGTGCTCTCGCGCAAGGCCGTCATCGAGAGTCAGAACGCGGGCAAGAAGGGCGAGACGCTCGACAACCTCGAAGAGGGCATCATCGTCGAGGGCCAGATTAAGAACCTGACCGACTACGGCGCGTTCGTAGACCTCGGCGGCATCGACGGGTTGCTGCACGTCACTGACATGTCTTGGGGACGTTTGCAGAACCCGGCCGAGATGTTCAAGGTCGGCGAGAGCGTGCAGGTCAAGGTCTTGAAGTTCGACAAGGAGCGCGAGCGCGTCAGCCTTGGCTACAAGCATCTTCTGCCCGACCCTTGGGAGTCGGTTTCCGAGCGTTACCCGCAAGCGATGCGCCTGCAAGGGAAGATTGCTTCGGTCACCGACTACGGCGCGTTCATCGAGCTTGAGCCGGGCGTCGAAGGCTTGGTGCACGTCTCCGAGATGAGCTGGTCGAAGCGGATGAAGCACCCGTCGAAGCTCGTCAACGTCGGCGACACCGTCGACGTCGAAGTCTTGGGCGTCGACCCGAAGGCGCGGCGCATCAGCCTCGGCATGAAGCAGATTCAGCCGAACCCTTGGCAGACCTTGCGCGACCGCTACGAAATCGGGTCGCGCGTCAAGGGGCGCGTGCGTAACCTGACCGACTTCGGCGCTTTCATCGAGGTCGAGGACGGAGTGGACGGACTCGTCCACGTCTCCGACATCTCTTGGAACAAGCGCATCAAGCATCCGGGCGAGGTCTTGAAGAAGGGTCAGGAGATAGAGGCCGTCATCACCAACATCGACGTCGAGAACCGACGGCTGTCGCTCTCGATTAAGGACACCGAACCCAGCTCTTGGGAGCGTTTCGTCAACGAGCACAAGCCGGGCGACTTGGTGAAGGGCAAGATTACGCGCTTCGCCAACTTCGGCGCGTTCGTCGAATTAGACGAGGGCCTCGAAGGCCTGTGCCACGTCTCGGAGCTTTCGGACGAGCGCGTCGAGCGCCCCGAGGACGTGGCGAAGGTCGGCGACATGATGGACTTCCGCATCCTGCGCATCGAGCAGGAGTCGAAGAAGATCGGCCTGTCGGCGCGCGCCGCGCGTCACGACGAACCCATCGTCGAGACCAAGCAGTATTCTTCGGAAGCGCGCGGCGGCATGGCGAGCTTGGGCGAGCTGGCCGACATCTTCGGCAAGCGCGGCGGCTCGTCCGCGTCGAACGCTTCCGCCCCCGCGCCGACCGGCGGCGAAGCCGAGAGCGGCGGCGGCGAAGTATCAGGCGGCGAAGTGTCGGGCGGCGAGAGCAGCGAAGCTGCGGGCGGCGCGGACGCGGGCAGCGAGTCCGCGAGCGCGGAAGGCGCGAGTGGTGAAACCACAAGCGTCGAAACCGCAAGCGCCGAAGCCGCGAGCGTTGAAGCCGCAAGCGTCGAAGCCGCGGGCGTCGAGGCGTCGGATGACGACACGCCAACCGCTGAGACGGCGAGTGCGGAGTCTGCGTCCGAAGCGGACGCGGGCGGCGAGAGTGCGGCCGGTGCGGAAGCGTCGGGCGCGGAAGCGTCGGCCGTTGAGTCGGCCGCGAGCGAAGAGGCGTCAGGCGCACAGGGAGAGCCGGGCGTCGAAGGCGGCGACGCGGGCGAACGCGAAAGCTAAACGCCGCGACACGTCTTCACGCCGACACACGAAGTCAATCAAACGAAAGCCACGCGCCTTCTTTCTCGAAGAAAGGGGCGCGTGGCTTTCTTCTTTCGCCGCGCGCGCGGCGTCGCTAAATTGTTGGCCTTGAAGGGCATTTCCTCTTGCTTGGGGCGAGCCGTTTCTGATACTTTAAAGTCCGTCCCCGCATTTTAAGAAGGCGCTTTGCCCCCTCCGGACTGTTTTGCGGCGGCCTTGGCTTTTGTGAGAGTCAGCGAGAAGGGATACCTTTATGACGAAAGCTGAATTGGTCGAAGACGTGGCGCGCGCGGCCGAGCTGACCAAGAAGGACGCCGAGCGTCTGGTCGAGATTGTCTTCGAGAGCATCATCGAGACACTCAATCACGGCGAGAAGATTGAGCTGCGCGGCTTCGGCAGTTTCCGCGTCCGCGAGCGCGGCGCGCGGCGCGGGCGCAACCCGAAGACCGGCGACCCCGTCGACATCCCCGCCAAGCGCGTCCCCTATTTCAAACCCGGCAAGGAGCTGAAGGAACTCATCAACGACGAGTTGTCGTCTTCTTCCGCCTCGACGCCGGAGGGGAATGGAAGCCACGGCTCGCCCGCGTCCGGCGGGACGGAGACGGGCGGCGGCGAGTCCGGCCCGACCGAGGGCGGCGGACAGAACCCTCCGCTCATGTAAGGCAAGCGCGCGCGACCAGCGCGGCGCGGGTGAGAAGCTTTGGACAGACTCTGGACGCCTTGGCGCTACGACTACATCAAGGGGGCCGCCGAGGCGAAGCTCTCAGACGACGACATTTGCGTCCTCTGCTGGATTAGAGACGCCCGCGACGACGACGAGCGCAACTTCGTCCTTCATCGCGCGCGCTTCAACTTCGTCGTCCTCAACATCTACCCCTACACGAACGGCCACCTGATGGTCGTCCCCGACGAGCACACCGCAGACCTCGACGCGGTCGCCAAAGAGACCTCCGACGAAATGATGGACTTGGCGAAGCGCGCGCAAGCGGCTCTGCGCACCGCCTACCGCCCGCACGGCTTCAACTTCGGGATGAACCTCGGCCAGTCGGCCGGCGCTGGCATCGCCGGTCACATACACCTGCACGCGCTCCCGCGCTGGTCGGGCGACGCCAACTTCATGACGGCCGTCGCCGAAACGCGCGTCCTCCCCGAAGACCTCCCCACCACCTACCGGAAGCTCAAAGCCCTGTTCTAACACCCCGGTTCCCCTCAAACGTCTCCGCGCCTTCTCCGCTTCTCCTTCGCTTCTCCTCCGCCGATGAAAAAAGGTGATCCTCCGCGCGCGGGTTTCGCGCGTTAGGTGTTGAGAGGGAAGTCGGGCGCATCGCGCGCGCTGACGACCATCACGACGGGGGGGCGAGAAGTTCTTTGAGGAAGTGAGCCGCGAAGCGCCGACGATGCCGTCGGACGTCGCGAAGCTCAAAGAGATCGGGCGGAAGTACAACCTCGAATTCATCGTATAGGTTGTGCCCGGCTCGACGCCGCGCGCCGGTTCTGGGCGAGGGCCGGCGCGCGGCCAAATTCAAGTTAAAGGGCGAAGGGTAAAAGGCAAAAGTGAAGACGGACGGTGCGCTGCCCGTCTTCACTCTTGCCTTTTTACTTTTACCTTTTGCCTTCTGTAGTGAGCGCCTCGTCTTCGACTTCGCCGCCCTTGCTGATGGGGACTTCGGAGGGGCGTCGGAAGCCTATGCCGCGCTCCTCGCTGTCGATGTCGGCGGGCGGGAGCGGCGCTTTCGTCGGGTCGAGCGACGGCGGGTTGAAGCCCGGATAGTCGATGCGCGCGTGGTAGAGGGCCGTGAGCGAGATGATGATGGTCTCGCGGATGCGCGTCACCTCGCGCAAGGTCAGGTCGCACTCGTCGAGCTGGCCGTCGGAGAGGATGGCGTCGAAGATTTTGGAGACGATGGCGCGAATGTTCTCGGGGTCGGGGCGAGCGAGTGAGCGCGCGGCCGCTTCGCAACTATCGGCGAGCATCATCACGGCCGCCTCTTTGAACTGCGGCTTCGGGCCGGGGTAGCGAAACTCCGACTCGTCAACGGTCTCGCCTTCGGCCGCGTGCGCCTGCGCCTTGCGCAGAAAGAAGTGGAGCGTGCGCGTGCCGTGGTGCTGCGGGATGAAGTCGGAAATCTGTTTCGGGAGTCCTATCTCTTTGGCGAGCTTTAGGCCGTAGGTGACGTGGCTCGTGATGATGCGCGCGCTCTGCGTGGGCCGCAGACGGTCGTGCGGGTTCGTGCCGCCCGCCTGATTCTCGACGAACATGTCGGGCGCGGCGAGCTTCCCGATGTCGTGGTAGAGCGCGCCGATGCGAGCGAGCAGGGCGTTCGCGCCGATGGCGCGGCACGCCTCCTCCGAGAGACGGCCGACGGCGTGCGAGTGCTGATTCGTCCCCGGCGCGCGTATCGCCAACTGACCGAGCACCGGCAGGTCTGCGTTCGACAACTCAAGCAGTTTCACGTCCGTCAGGATGCCGAACGCGGACTCGTTAACAGGCAGTCCGCCCGCCGTGAAGATGGTCGTCAGCAATCCTCCCAACAGCCCGCAGCCCATCGCGAGCAGCGCCGAGTTCAGAGTCAGAGGTTGCTGCGCCGCGAGCATCACGGCGAGCGCCACGAGCGCGTTGACGATGCCGACGCCGAGGCCCGCGAGCGTCACCGATTGGCGCTCGCGATAACGCCCGATGCCGTAGATGGCCGCCGACGAAGAGATGAGCGCGTAGCACGACATGAGCATCCCGTTCGGCGCGATGAGTCCGGCGAAGACGGCGGTGAGTACGCCCGTGATGAGCGCGAGCTGCGTGTCGACGAGAATCGCGACCAGAAGAGCGGCGGCCGCGAAGGGTACGGCGAAGCTCCAGATGACGGGGTCGTTCCAAGGCGGGGCCATCGCCTGCGAAGAGATGCTCTGCGCGAGCAGAAGGCCCGTCCGCATGAGGACGAGTTGGACGAGTATCGCCGAGGCGACGAGCGTGAAGGCGCGGCCGCGCGAGAGCGGCAGCGTCGTCGTCGTGCTGCGGTACTCGACGAAGCGCCACGCCGCCGCGTAGAGGGCGGCCGCGATGAGGAAGAGTCCGACGTAGAGGTGCGGGCGACGCTCGCTGCGTCCGTACTGTCGGATGGCCGCGAACTGCGCGAGCATCTGCGGCGTGACGGTGTCGTGCTCGCGCGCGACGATTTGATTGCGCTTGAGGGTGACGGCCGCGCGCGGGACGGAGTTGGCCGCCGCCTCGCGCGTCGCCTCGGTCGCGGCGCGGTCGAAGACGATTGAGGGCGCGAGCAGAGGCATCATCGCGTCGGCCAAAGTCTCCTGCTCGTCGCGCGACCAGCCGGAGATTTGCGAGATGCGTCCGCGCAAAGCCTCGCGCGCGCCGCCGAGCGTGACGAGTCGGTTCTGCGCCGTGACGATTGAGGTCGCCGCGCCGCTCAGCGTGTTAACGAGACGAATCTCGCGCTTTATCTGCGCGGCGTCGCCCTCGTCGTAGATGTAGCCCTCGCCCGACTCGCGAATCATGCGCGTCAGGCGTTCGAGCAGTCCGGGGTCGGACATGTGGCGCACGACGACGCGCGCCACGGCGCGGCGGTCGCCGACGCCCGGCCAGACGAGGTCGGCCTGCTCGGCGTTGGCGTTCGAGTTCGCGTTGCGGTCGGAGTTGCGCGTGCCCGCGCGGCTGCGTCGGCTGACCTGCACCTCGAACGCCTCCCAAGATGCGCGGAAGCTCTGCGCGGAGGCGTCGGCGCGCAGCGGGTCGAAGTGCCAGACGGGCGGGGCCGACTCGGCGGCGACCGCGCGTCGTCGCGCAGTCTCCTCTTCGTCCTCGACGGTGAAGTCGGCGGGCGAGATGACGTCGGAGCGCACGACGTCACCCTCTTGATAGAAGTCGGCGGGCGCTTGCGAGCGCGTGACGGAGAGCAGGAGCGTGGTCGTCAGCGTGAGCGCGAGGAAGCCGACGACGAAGCGCGTCGCGGGGCGGAACCAAAGGAGCGGGCGCGCGAGGAGGCGCGCGGCGAGGTTGCGTGCCGACGTGAGCGGCGTCTCGAACCGAGGGCGTCGTCCTGTCGGTCGCTTGCTCATTTGTGAGACTGCGAGGCGGCCGCTATCTGCTCGCCGTCAATCTGTTCGCCGTCAATCTGCTCGCCGCCGTTCTGCTCGACGGCTTCCTGCTCATCGACTTGGGTCGCGTCCTCGTCGTCTTGTGCGGCAACATCGTCGTGCGTCGCGCTTTCGTCGTGCGTCAGGTCGCGCGCGAGAATCTCGCCCGCGCGTTCGATGAGCGGGCGCAGCGTAGGCGCGCTCAGGGCCGAGATGGCGACGGTTTCGCGCACGCCGTCGCGGGCGGCCTGACGCAAGACGCCGTCGAGGTGTTCGGGGTCGAGCAGGTCGGCCTTGTTGAAGGCGACGAGGCGCGGGACGGTTGTGTGTCCGAGGTCGTTGAGGATGCGTTCGACCGATTCCATCTGCTGCTCCCAGCGCGGGTTCGAGGCGTCGACGAGGTGTATGAGAAGGTCGCTCTCGTTAATCTCTTCGAGCGTCGCGCGGAAGGCCGCAATGAGGTCGGGCGGAAGGTCGCGTATGAAACCGACCGTGTCGTTGATGATGACCTCCTGCTCGCGCGGAAGACGCAGGCGACGCGAAGTCGGGTCGAGCGTCGCGAACATGCGCTGCTCGGCGTGGACGGCCGAGGCGGTGAGCGTGTTGAGTAAAGTTGACTTGCCCGCGTTCGTGTAGCCGACAATCGAGATGACGGGGAGTCCGCGCCGCGTTCTTTCTTTGCGACGCTCCTGCCGTCGCTTCTGCTGCGACTCGATTTCGCGCTCAAGGCGGTTGATGCGGTCGCGCACGCGGCGTCGGTCGGTTTCGAGTTTCGTCTCGCCGGGGCCGCGCCCGCCGATGCCGCCCGCGAGCCGCGAGAAGGCCGAGTCCTGACCGGCGATGAGACGCGGCAGCATGTACTTCAATTGCGCCAGCTCGACTTGGATTTTGCCGTCGCGCGTCTGCGCGCGCTGCGCGAAGATGTCGAGGATGAGCTGCGCGCGGTCGATGATTTTGAGGTCGGTCGCCTCGCCGATGGAGCGCACCTGCGCGGGTGAAAGCTCGCGGTCGAAGACGATGAGGTCTGCGCCGAGGCGTAGCGCGCGCACGAGCAGTTCGTCGAGCTTGCCTTTGCCGAGCACGGTGCGCGGGTCGATGGCCTGCCGTCGCTGGATGATTTCGTTCTGGACGACGACGCCGGCCGAGGCCGCAAGCTCGCGAAGCTCGGCCATCGACTCTTCGGCGTCGGCCAGAGACGTGGTCGTGACGCCGACGAGGATGGCGCGGTCGCGGACTTGCGCGCGGCGGCCGGCGCGTCGGTTGCGCGCCATCTCCTCTTCGAGCGAGTTGATGAGTTCGAGAAAGTCTACGTCGAGCTGCGAGGCGGCGGGCGCTTCGATGAAGGCGTAGGCCGCGTCGTCGGCCGCGACGCCCGCCTCTTCGACCTCGGCGGCGGTCGTCGGCAGAAGGTGCGCGCCGCGCACGCGACCCGGAAGCCCCGTGCGGTCGTCGACGCTCACGGCGACCATCAGGTCGAGTCGCAGAAGCGCCAAGTCGTTTAGGTCGTCCTGCGTCAGCGCCTCGTCGCGCAGGTGCGTGTGGATGGCGCGAAGTCCACGGAAGCGGTCTTCGCCGACGCGCGTGCGCTTGAGGTCGGGCCACTCGATACGGCGCGCGTCGCCGACGACGACCGACTCGACGTAGCCCTTGCGGTCGATGAGCGCGCCTATCTGGCGTCGCGTCTCGTGAGAAAGCTCGGAGAGCTGGCGCGCGAACTCGGGCGTGACGACCTGCTGGGGCGCGATGCGCCGCGAGTAGAGCTTCTCGATGCGGCGGAGCTGGTTCGGCTTCAAACCCTGCGTGTTGCCTTGTACGGTGCTGATGTCGTCCTCCGTCCCGTGTGGGACAAAGCGTTTCGGCCGCGCCGTCGGGCGCGCGGAAACGCGCGACGCGCTCCGTGGGAGCGCGCCTTAATTCAAGTCCTCTTGATTTCGGTTAGGGATCGAGGGTTGCGAGCGGTGAGATTCGGACGCTTTACGGAAACCCTAATTGTTGCTCTTCGCGGAGACACTTCGACGGTCGCTATGACTTCGCCTCGCCCTCCCCGCGCGTTCGTGGCCGTCGCTCCCTTGCGACGCCCGGCGGAGAGTTGGACGTGATGATTTGACCGGGCGGATTATAGCACAGCCGGCCGGCCGTCAAGCAGTAAATAGACACCGCCCGCGTGCGCGGCGTATCATGTCCGACATCGGAGCGATTAACGAACACGAGGCTTGCGGCGCAAACGGAATTTCAAATTTGAGATTCGAGATTTCAAATTTGGAATCTCAGGGAGACGTGCAGGAATGAGCGGACAGATCGTCGGCGTTGACCCGCAGGCGGCGATTGCCGGCGGCGAGGTCGTCATCGAGTGCAACGGCTTCGGCGGCGCGCGCGGCGCGCGCGTCTTCTTCGACGAGGCGCGCGGGTGGGTCGTCGGCGCGTCGTCGCGTCGCGTGCTGGCCATCGTCCCCGACACCGAGCGCGGCGGCGAGTCGAGCGTCTCGCTCGACGACGCGGGCGTGCGCACGGCCGCCGCGCGCGTCGTCGTCGGGCGCAAGCTGGCCGAAGACCTGCACCTCGTCGCCAACCCGGCGTTCGACCCCGCCGACGGCTCGCTCTACGTGACGCGCTCCGGCTCGCGCGGGCAGCAAGTGCCCATCTCTCTGTTCCGCATCGACTCCGACGGCGAGCTGACGAACCTCAACGGCGAGATAACGAACCCGACCGGCATCGCCTTCGACCCCGACGGCCGCATGTTCGTCACGAGCCGCATGGACGGGACGGTCTACCGCGTGACGGCCTTCGGCGAGGTGACGCCGTTCGCGGGCGGGATGGGCGTGGCGACGGGACTGGCGTTCGACCGCTCCGGAGTGATGTACGTCGGCGACCGGCAGGGGACGATTCACCGCGTCAGCGACTTGGGCGAGCCCGAAGAGTGGGCGACGCTCGAACCTTCGGTGTCGGCCTACCACATGGCCTTCGGCCCGGACGGCGCGCTCTACGTCGCAGGCCCGACCGTTTCGAGCTACGAGGCGGTGACGCGCTTCGACCGGCACGGACGCCGCAGCGTCTTCTATCGCGGCCTTGGACGTCCGCAAGGACTCGCCTTCGACAGCGAAGGCAACCTCTACGTGGCCGCCTCTCTGCGCGGCCGTCGCGGCATCGTCCGCATCACTTCGGACGCGCGCGAGGCGCGTCTGTTCGTCGCGGGCGCGAACGTCGTCGGCCTCGCCTTCGGGCCTTCGGGCGAGATGGTCGTCGCCACGGGCGAGGCCGTCTACAGCCTGCCGCTCGGCATCCAAGGGACGTTGTTAGGATAGCTGACGCCTTTTTTGACACGCCGAAAACGCGCGTGCTACTTTGCGGGCTGAAGTAGGGAAGGGGAGCAGTCTTTAAGAGACGCGGACGGCCATGGCTGACACGAGCATCATCGGCAACCTCATCATCTACATGGTCGTGCTGCTGCTCGCCATCTCGGCGCACGAGGCGGCGCACGCTTGGATGTCTTACAAGTTCGGCGACGACACGGCCTACCTCTTGGGCCGCGTCACGCTCAACCCCGTCTCGCACATCGACCCCATCGGGACGCTTCTCATTCCCATCGTCAACTTCCTCGTGGCGAGCGGCGGCGGCTTCAGCCCGCTCATCGGGTGGGGCAAGCCGACGCCCGTCAACCCCTTGCGCTGGCGCAACAAGGACATGGCGAACGTGATGGTCTCGCTGGCCGGCATCATGGTCAACATCCTGATTGCCGTCATCTCGTTCGTCGTCCTCAAGGCGCTGCTCTCGGCGGGCACGCTCAGGGAGGGCGGCGCGCTCGGCGCGGCCGGCGAGCCGGTCGGACTGCTGCTCTTTCAGTCGTTGATGATGAACGCCTCGCTCGCCGTCTTCAACCTGCTCCCGTTCCCCCCGCTCGACGGCAGCAAGGTGCTCTACTCTATCTTGCCGTCGAGCGCCGTCCCCTTCCTCGAAGGGCTTGAGCAGTACGGCTTCATCCTCCTGATGGCGGCCGTCTACTTCGGCCTCGTGGGCGCAATCTTCCGCCCCGTCGCGCGACTCATCGAGTACCTCTTGTTCATGTAAGCGGCGGCCCCGACCGTCCCGGAGTCAGATGTCGAAACGAATCTTCAGCGGCGCGCAGCCGACCGGCAACTTACACATCGGCAACTACCTCGGCGCACTGCGCAACTGGGTCGGCCTCCAGCACGAGTACGAGAGCTTCTTCTGCATCGTCAACCTCCACGCCATCACCGTCCCGCAAGACCCTGCGCGGCTCGCGGCCAAGACGCTCGAAGTCGCGCGCATATACTTAGCCTCCGGCATCGACCCTAAAGTCTCGACCGTCTTCGTCCAGTCCGACGTCGCCGAGCACGCTGAGCTGGCGTGGGTCTTATCCTGCGTCTCGCGCATCAGCGAGCTTGAGCGCATGACGCAGTTCAAGGACAAGTCGCGCAAGGCGCGCGAGGACGTGCGCACCGGCCTTCTCACCTACCCGGCGCTGATGGCCGCCGACATCCTGCTCTACCAGACAGACCTCGTGCCCGTCGGCCACGACCAGAAGCAGCACCTTGAGCTGACGCGCGACATCGCCGAGCGTTTCAACCGCGACTTCGGCCAGACGTTCCGCGTCCCCGACGCCTACATCCCCAAAGTCGGCGCGAGGATTCAGGCGCTCGACGACGCCTCGAAGAAGATGTCGAAGTCGGACGAGAACGCGAACGGCAGCATCACGCTTATGGACGACGCCGACACGATTCGCAAAAAGTTCAAACGCGCCGTCACAGACTCCGGCACCGAGATACGCTTCGACGAGGAGCGACCGGCCATCACCAACCTGCTCTCCATCTACCAGTTGTTGACGGGCAAGACGAGCGCCGAAGTCGAAGCGAGCTTCGAGGGCAAGGGCTACGCGCAGTTGAAATCTGAGCTGGCCGACGTGACGATTGAATTCCTGCGCCCCTTTCAAGAGCGCGCGCGCGGCTACACGGACGAAGAGCTGCGCCGCACGCTCGGCGAGGGGCGCGACCGCGCGCGCGAGATTGCGCGCGAGACGATGCGCCTCGTCTACGAGCGCATGGGAATCGTGGGAGCTTGAAGACTTTGTCGAGCGAGAAGACCGAGACAAACGAAGGCCACGACGCGCGCGAACGCGACGCCGAGGCGACGACCGTCGCCGCCGCCTCGGGGCAGCCCATCAGTGTCGCCGGAGCTAGTCCTGAAATCTTCGCCGACCGTAGCGGCGACGAGCTGAGGCTCATCCTCGGCGAGTTCGCGGGCCCATTAGACCTTCTGCTCTACCTCATACGCCAAGAACAGGTCTCCATCTACGACATCCCGCTCGCGCGCATCACCGACGAGTACCTGCGCTACCTCAACATGATGCAGACGATGGACATCGCCGTCGCCAGCGACTTCCTCGTCATGGCCGCGCAGCTCATCGAGATTAAGTCGCGGATGCTTCTGCCGCCCGACCCGAATCTGAGCGACGAAGAGGCCGAGCTGTTAGACCCGCGACGCGAGCTAATCGACCGCCTGCTCGAACACCAGAAGTACAAGGCCGCCGCCGAGATGCTCTGGTCGCGCGCCACGGTCGAGCGGGCCGTCTACGCGCGCGCCGCGCTCGAAACCGACAAGAACAACCCCGAAGTGTCGGCCGGCGCGTTCGACCTCCTGCGCGTCTTTCAAGAGATACTCGCGCGCAAGAAGGAAGAGGTGCTCTTAGAGATTGAGCGCGACGAGATGACGATGACCGAGATGTTGGAGAAGCTGCGCAACATGATCTTCTCGGCGGGCGAGTTGAACCTGCGCGCCTTCTTCGAGGGGGCGCGCTCGCGTCACGAACTCGTGCTCGCCTTCCTCTCCGTCCTCGAACTCGTGCGCACCACCGAGATTAGGCTCTACCAGCCGCAGACCTTCGGCGACATCATCGCCCGCGCGGGCGCTTGAGGTACAGAGACGATGAGCGAAGCAGAGAAGCAGAGAGAGACTGACGAGCCGGCAGCGGTCGAAGACGTGGAAGCGACGGAAGAAGCCGACGGCGCGGGCGAGGACGCGCTCGACGCCGGCGCGGAGTTGGGAGACTTCGACGACGATGATGAGGACGACGGCGCGGCCAACGACGACGACGAAGAGGAAGAGTTGATTCTCCACGACGCCGACGCCGAGGACGCGGCCGAGCGTCTGGCAGAGATGCGCGCGAACCTTCTGGCGGCGGCGGCGGGCGGGGGCGCGAGCGACGACGCGGACGACGACGTCGCGCCGGGCGGCGGCCCGCGCGGGATGACGGAGCTTGTGTCAATCGTCGAGGCTCTCATCTTCGTCTCCGAAGACCCGCTCCCCGTCAAGGCGATGGCCGACCTCTTGAAGGAGGACGCGGGCTGGGTGCAGGTCGGCGTCGAGGAGTTGGCGCGCGAGTTCAACGAGCGGCAGGGCGGCCTGATGCTGCGCGAGGTGGCGGGCGGCTGGCAGTTCGCTACGCGCCCCGAGCATCACGAGCACGTCCGCGCCTACCTCAAGTCGAAGCCCTCGGCGAAGCTCTCTCTGGCCGCGCTCGAAACGCTCGCCGTCATCGCCTACAAGCAGCCGATTACCGTCCCCGAGATTCTTGAGATACGCGGCGTCCAATCGTCCTCGGCCATCAAGACGCTTCTCGACAAGCGCCTCATCGTCGCCAAGGGGCGCAAGGAGACGGTCGGCCGCCCGATGATGTACGGCACGTCGAAAGAGTTCCTCCTCCAGTTCGGACTCAAAGACCTGACCGAGCTTCCGAGCATCGAGGACTTTGAAGACCTCACGAGCAGCGGGGCGTGACGACGAGCTAACGGCCTTTCATGGAAGAGCGTCTGCAAAAACTGATTGCGGCGGCGGGGGTCGCGTCGCGGCGTCACGCCGAGGAGTTAATCGCGGCGGGCGAGGTGACGGTCAACGGGCGGGTCGTCAAAGAGTTGGGCACGAAGGCCGACCCGACGCGCGACCACATCAAGGTGCGCGGGCGGCTCATCAACCCGAAGCTCAGCGTCGGAGAGCGCGTCTACGTCCTCCTCAACAAGCCGCGCGGTTATCTTTCGAGCGTCTCCGACCCCGAAGGCCGCCCGCTCGTCGTCGACCTCGTCCCGCCCGCGCTCGGACGCCTCCACCCGGTCGGCCGCCTCGACTTCAACACCGAGGGGCTTCTGATTCTGACGAACGACGGCGAGCTGACGAACCGCGTGACGAGCGCGCGCAACCGCGTCGCGAAGGTCTACGAGGCGAAGGTCAAGGGCGTGCCGACGGAGCAGGCCGTCGAGCGCCTGCGGCGCGGCGTGCGGCTCGACGACGGCGTGCGCACCGCGCCGGCCACGATAAAGAAGACCGGCGAGACGGACACCAACTCTTGGTTCGAGGTCACTCTGCACGAGGGGCGCAACCAGCAAATCCGTCGCATGTTCGACGCCGTCGGCCACTCGGTTCTGAAGCTGCGTCGCGTGCGCATCGGGCACGTCAAGGACGAGCGCATGAGGGTCGGCGAGTTTCGCATGTTGACGCCGCGCGAGGTGGCACAGTTTAAGGCGGCGGGCCGCAAAGGCGGCGCGGCGCGAAAGAGCGAGGCAGGCGATTCGGCGCGCGGCGAGGGCGCGAGGAAGGGGAGGCGGAAGAGGCCGGCCGGCGCGGGTCGCGGCACGGCACGGCCCGCGACGCGAAAAGGTGGATAAGAAGAAGAGAATCATCTTGGCGGCCGCGCTGGTCGTCGTCGGCGTCGGCTCGATGTGGGCGCGCTACGCCTCGGAGGAGGCGGCGCGGCGCAAGCGCGAGGCGCTCTTCCGCTCGCTCTCGACCTACACGTCGCGGCCGGCCGCGCTCGACTCCACCGTCTCGACGACGCCCGACCAGCCGGCCGACACGCGCGACACCTTCGACGCCGGTCTTTTGGACGAGACCTTCGGTCTCATCAAGCAGGCCGTCGGTCAGGAGTTCAAACTGTTAGACCTCTCCATCAGCGAGCTTGGTTTTACCGTCAACGTCTCGACCGACGGGCAGAACGTGCAGTTGTACCGGCGTCCGAAGGGGCGGAAGAATCTCGAAGGCCCGAGCAAGGTGCAGATGTTGGGCGACGGCGACCTGACGCACAGCCTCTACGACCCCTCGGAGGCCAACCTCGCGCTCGTGCCGAAACTCGTCGAGGAGGCGAAGGAGCGCGCCGAGCTTCCCGACTCGCGCGCGTCGAGCGCGACGTTCACCTACGCCCTGATGCGCTACAAGGGCGAAAGCCCCGAGTGGACAATCTCTGTCGAGGGCGGCGAGGGCGAGAGCCGCCAGTCCAAGTCCGTCGTCTTCGACGCGAAGGGGAAGTTTAAAAAAGTATTCTGAAGACGCGCGGCCGGGCCGGAGAGAGGGCGACGCGCGCGTTTCGCTTCGCGTCTGATTCACAGTAAAATAAAGGGTCTGGGCGCGCCGCGCGGCTGACACTATGCGTTTCGTCGCCGCGCCTTTTTTCGCGCGCGCGCCGAGCGAAACTTTCGTGTTGTAGGGGCATATTTATAACTTATGGATTTTGAACTCAACGAAGAGCAGCAGCAGGTGCGTATGAGCGTGCGCGAGTTCGCCGAGAGCGAAATCCGCCCGCACGTCCGCGAGTGGGATGAGAGCCAACACTTCCCCGTCGAGCTGATGCCGAAGCTCGCCGACTTGGGCCTCATGGGCGTCATCTTCCCCGAGGAGTACGGCGGCGCGGGGCTAGGCTACGTCGAGTACGCGACCATCATCGAGGAGCTTTCGCGCGTCGACGGCTCGGTCGGCATCTCCGTGGCCGCGCACAATTCGCTCTGCTCGAATCACATCTACATGTTCGGCACGGAGGAGCAGAAGCGGAAGTGGCTCGTGCCGCTCGCGCGCGGCGAGAAGTTGGGCGCGTGGGGTTTGACCGAGCCGGGCGCGGGGAGCGACGCCTCGGGCACGCGCACGACGGCCGTCAAAAAGGACGGCGGGTGGGTCGTCAACGGCGCGAAGAACTTCATCACGCACGCCATCACGGGCGACGTCTGCGTGGCCGTCGCCTCGACCGACCGCGCGATGCGCTCGAAGGGCATCACGGCCTTCATCTTCGAGAAGGGGACGAAAGGGTTCGGGCCGGGCAAGAAGGAGGACAAGCTCGGCCTGCGCGCTTCCGAGACGGCGAGCGTCATCTTCGAGGACTGCTTCATCCCGGACGAGAACCGGCTCGGCCCCGAGGGCCTTGGCTTCATTCAGGCGATGCAAATCCTCGACGGCGGGCGTATCTCGATTGCCGCCCTCGCCGTCGGCATCGCGCAGGGGGCTTACGAGTCGGCCGTCAAATACTCGAAGGAGCGCCAACAGTTCGGCCGCCCCATCTCGGAGTTTCAGGCCATCCAGTTCAAGCTCGCCGACATGGCGACGCAGATCGACGCGGCGCGTCTTTTGATGATGCGCGCGGCGGCGTTGAAGGACGCGGGCCGGAAGACGACGAAAGAGTCCTCGATGGCGAAGCTCTACGCCTCGGAGATTTCGGTCAAGGTCTGCGAGGAGGCCATACAGATACACGGCGGCTACGGCTACACCAAAGACTACCCGCCCGAAAAATTCTGGCGCGACTCGAAGCTCTGCACCATCGGCGAAGGCACTTCGGAGATTCAGCGCCTCATCATCGCCAAACAGATTCTCAGTAGCGCGTGAGCGCCGCCCGGCATAAACAACCACGCCCACCCGTCAGGAGCATTCGATGAGCGAAGAACAGACTCAAAGCCTTAACGGCGGCGACTCGTTTGAAGCCCGAGTACTGGCGGAATTTGCACAACTCAACAACCGAATGGCCTCATTCGAGACTCGCATGACTTCCTTGGAGACTCGGATGACCTCGCTTGAGGGGCGTTTGACCGCGCTCGAAGAGAAGGTTGAAGCGCGTCTACACGACACGCGGCCTATCTGGGAAGCAGTGATGTCTCGGCTCAAAATTATAGACAAGAAGCTGGATATTTTCGCCAAGGACATGATGGAGCTACGCGC
>DASUNL010000043.1:0-5000 GCA_036277175.1 Pyrinomonadaceae bacterium
TGGCCTGTAGGGCCGACTTGATGATGTCGCTCGCCGAGACGAGCAGTTGCGTGTGGCCGAGCGGGCGGTCGTCGTAGGCCACGTCCGATTGCCGCTTCTGCTCCTCCGCCTGCTCGAACCGCAGGCGCGACGCGCCGACGAGTATCTGGTCGCCGTCCGAGAGTGGGTGTTCGAGTCGCTGCTGGCCGTTGACGAAGACGTGGTTGGCGCTCCGTCCGCCGCCGTCGCGCCCGTCGACGATGACGAAAGCGCCGCTCTGATACTTGATGTGGGCGTGGTAGCGCGAGGCGCGCGGGTCGTTGAGGACGACCGAGTTGTCGGGCGCGCGCCCGATAGTGCAGACGCTCTGGCCGCTCAAGGCGACCTGCCACTGCCGCCCCCCGGCGTCCGTGATTGAGAGAAGGGCCATCGTCTATTACCCGAAAGGCTTATGCCGAAATTCTACATGCAAACGTGCGCCGACGAAAGCACGACCCGGAGAGCGTTCAGCGCGACGCGGGAAACGCTCCGACGGCCGCGCGCCCGTCCCACTCGGCGCTTCACATTCGGCGCGCGGCGGGTTATCTCTATCCGCATCGGCCGCGACGAGTTGTAACGGCTTGTTCACACAAACGTAAGCCGACGTTAAGCCGTCGTCGATACGATGCCGCTTCTCTTCAGCCCGTCACGAATCGTTCGAGCGAAGCCTCTTCCGGAAAGGAGTCGTCTGATGACCAAGACGCCCACCCGCGCCCTTCTACTCTCGTGCGCGCTCGCCACCCTGCTCGCCACGTCGGCGCGCGCGCAAGACACGGCGAACGCCCACGCGCCGACGCGCGCGACCGCCCCGACGAGCGCGACGACAAGAAACGCAACGACGGCAAGCGTCGACACGTCCGTCGAGGTCTTGCGACAGCTACGCGAGCAGCGCGACGAGATTGAGCGTCTGCGACTTCTGGTCGAGGAGCAGACGCGCCTCCTGACGGAGCTTCGCGCGCGCGTCGAGAGCGGCGAGCAGAGACTCGCGGCCGTCGAATCGCCAGCGCGTCCCCCATCAACAGACCGGCGCGCCTCAAACGACCCGCGCGGCAACCCGACCGACCCGCGCGGCGACGCCGCGTTTACCGGCGCGCTCTACGACAAGGACGCCGCCGCGCGCGTCCGAAACGCCTCGGCCGACTCTTCGCCCGCGAACGTCTTGGCGCGCGCTGACACGCAAGGCGCGACGGTCGAGGAGCGCGTCCGCTCCGTCGAGGAGGGCTTGAAGAAGACGGGCGAGACGCTCGCGCGCCAGCTCGGCTCGATAAACTTTAGCGGCGACGTGCGGCTGCGCTACGAGTCAATCTACGGTCAGCAGAACGCGCTCCCGAGCAGCGACGACCCGTCCGTCCTCGGCAACCCGCTCACGCCGCGCCAGCGTCTTCGCCTGCGCGCGCGCCTCGCCCTGCGCGGTCAACTGACCAAAGAGTTCGAGTGGGGCTTGCGCTTCGCCACCGGCGCGTTCCCCGACGTCACCTCGTCGAACCAGACGCTCACGGACTTCTTCTCGCACAAGAACTTCGCGCTCGACCAAGCCTACGTCACCTACAAGCCCGCGCGCGTCGCGGGCCTGCAAGTGCAGGGCGGCAAGTTCGACGTGCCTTGGCTGCGCACAGAGATGACGCTCGACAACGACCTGACGGTCGAGGGCTTGAACGAGAGCTACACGCGCTCGTTCAAAAAGTCGCCCTTCAAGAGCCTGACCTTCGTCGCGTGGCAACTACCTTTTCTCGAACGCAACTCGGCCTTCGTCCTCGGCCCGGACGGCCGCGTGAGCCTCGACCAATCGGCCCGCGCGGGCCGCGACCTCGCGCTCTACGGCGCGCAACTCCGCACGCGCATCGAGCCGTCGAGCAAGTTCGGCCTGACTCTGTCTGCGGCCGACCTCTACTTTTCGGGGACGCAGTTCATCACGCCCGCGCAGGTCTTCGGCGCGAACGTCCAAGTGCCCGTCACCGTCAACATCCCGGCGACGGCGACCAGCCCGGCGCAGACCTTGACGGGCGTCGCCACAATCCCGCGCGACCAGTTGGTGAGCGGCAACGCGAACCTCGGCGTCTCAATCGCGTCGAACAACGCCACGAACCGCGACGGCCGACTCTCTTCGGGCTACAACCTCGTCGACCTGCTCGCGCGCGCCGACTTCACGCACAGCAAACGCTGGCCCGTGATGGTGCTTTTGAATTGGGTCGTGAACACGCAGGCGCGCGACGTGGTGCTGGCCGGGCCGGGCGGCGCGAACCGCTTTCTCGCGAACGACGAGAACATGGGGCTGTGGGCCGAGTTTCAGGTCGGGAAGACGCAGGCGCGCGGAGATTTCTTGCTCAACTACACGTTCATACGCATCGAGAAGGACGCGGTCTTGACGCCGTTCAACTACAGCGACATTCTGCAAGGCTCGGATGTGCGCGTCCACCGCTTCACGGCATCTTACGCGGCCGATCCGCGCGTGACGCTTTCGCTGACGGGCTTCGTCAATCAGCGCCCGAACGGCCTGCTCGGCCCCTTCGGCACGACGCCTCCGGGGTCGCTCAACCGCACCAACACGCGCCTCCAACTCGACACCGTCTTCCGCTTCTAAGAAGGCGAAAGGAAAAAGGTAAACGGCAGAAGTGAAGAGGCGATGTGCCTTCTCACTTTTGCCTTTTACCTTTTTCCTTTCGCCATAATTTATCGGGCCGGTGTCGCCGCGCTCGCGTCGACGTGCGACGGCGATTGGCTCGCGCGCGTCGAGGAGTTCGGTCGTGCCTTCCGTGACGGAGGCTTGGGCGTTGCGTGGCGGGAGCGCGGCCGTCGAGCGCGCCGAAGCCGCGCCCAGAGCGCGCACGGCCTTGCCCGCCTGTAGCTCGTCGCCCGCCTCGCGCCCGCCCGCCGAGTTGAGCGTCCGGTGCAGACGCCAAGCGCCCGTGGCGATGGTGAGGAGTGAGGCGAGCCAGCCCATGAGCGTGAGCACTTGCGCGGCGCGCGCGGCCTTGGGCGACGTGCCGAGCCAGACGAGGAGCGACGTCGCGACTAGGGTGGCGAACAGCGCCATGAGGCCGGCGACGATGTTCTTCTGCGCGGCGCGCGCGCCGGCCGTCATCCGCAGCACTTCCAACTCGGCCGGCGCTTCGAGCGCGACCGGCGCGCCGCACCGGCGGCAGAAGCGCGAGTCGTCGGTCGTCTCCGTCCCGCACGAGGCGCAGGCCGCGACGCTCTGTTGCGAGAGCGCGATGGCGGCGATGGCGTCGGCCTCGCGCTCGATGGTCACGCGGTCGCCGCGCGTCGTGTAGTAGTAGTTCTTGACGGTGAAGTTGAAGGTGGCGAGCGTGGCCGACGCGCCCTTCGACTTGAGCGTGACGATTAGCTCCGTGGGATAGTCGGTGATGTCGAGCGAGCAGCCCGACGAGGCCATCCCGCGCGTGCCGCGTCGGGCGACGAGCGCCGCCTCGTCGTAGAGGACTTGATAGCCGAGCCGCTCGACGGCCTCGACCAGACGCGGGCGCAAGCTCTCGGCCTCGCCCGCCAGCACGCGCGTCACGCGGTAGTCGCCCTCGACCTGCGCCGAGGCGAGCCAGAGTTCAGCACTCATCTTTTTCGCCCTCCCCATTCGTCGCTTGCCTTCGCCCTGCAATACGACGACGACGCGACGCGTGTTTCGCCACGTCAGCTTCTCAGCGCGGCCAGCGCAAGACACGCCCAGCCGGCGAGGAAGGCGAGGCCGCCTATCGGCGTGATCGCGCCGAGCCAGCGCGCGCCCGTCAGACTCAGGACGTAGAGACTGCCCGAGAAGATGAGCGTGCCCGCGACGAAGAGCCAGCCCGAGGCGTTCGCGAGCGTGCCCGGCCAGCGCGCCGCCGCCCACGCCGACGCGAGTAGCGCGAGCGCGTGATACATCTGGTAGCGGACGCCGGTCTCGAAGACGGCGAGCATGTCCGCGTCGAGCCGACTCTTGAGGCCGTGCGCGCCGAACGCGCCCGCCGCCACGCCGACAAACGCCGACGCCGCGCCTAAGATGAAAAACGTTCGCTCCATCACTCACACGCTCCTTCGCCGTCGGAGATAGGATTTCACTTCGCGCTATTCGCGCGCGTCGAGCGGGTAGGCGAGGAGGCGGTTGCCCTTCGCCGTGTAGAGCAGGCTCGTCGTCTCGTCGCTGATGAAACGCTCGTCCGGGTCGTCTAAGCGCACGCCGCGCGCGGCCTCGCCCGTGTTGACGTTGACGCCCGCCAAGCCGCGCCCGCCGGTCTTCAGTTCCGTGTAGAAATACATCCACTGCCCGCGCAGCGCCGCGAGCCGACGCCTGCGCCAGAGGAAACGCGAAAGCTTCTCCAACTGGCTCGCCGGGTCGAGGCGGTCGAGCAGACGCTCCTCGACATCAACGTCGATTGACGGTCGCGGCAAGGAGGGGCGTCGCAAGGAAGTTGACGAAAGCTCGCGCGCGCGGCCGAGGACGCCGAACGCCGCGACGCGCTCGCGCAGTTGCGCGCGCGAGTAGTCGGTGGCGAGTCCGGCGAGGTCGGGCACGGTCGCGTGCGCGGCGAGACCAGACCAGCGCAGAGAGCCGAACGTATTGATAAGTCGCGCGCCGCGCCAGACGGTCGTCGCCGTCCCGCCGTAGCGGAAGTAGAGCGACGCGGCGCGCGCGGCAATCGCGCCGATGGTGCGGAACAGTCCGCGCCCCGGCGCGTTGTGACGCGACCGCCAGAGTTGTCTTCCGTCGCGCGCGTCGAAGGCGGCCAACTCGTTGCGCCCGCCGACGACCGCCTCGCCACGCTCGTTCAAGAGTAGAAACGAAGCGCGCTCGACCTTGTGCGAGACTTTCAGGCGTCGCTTGCCCGTCGCGGCGTCGAGGAAGATGAGGTCGTCGCGGTCGGCGACGAGCACCGTGGAGGCGTCGGGCAGCGCCATGTTCGTGATGCCCTTGTCCGCGCCCTTGTAACGCCACAGCACCTCGCCCGTCTCGGCCTCGACGGCGCTCACGCCGTAAGGGCCGCGCGCGG
>DASUNL010000044.1:0-4501 GCA_036277175.1 Pyrinomonadaceae bacterium
TTAGCCAAGCGGTTCGAGCGCGCGAGCAATTCGGCGTAAGTGATTTGCTCGTCGCCGGACAGGAGCGCGATGGCGTCGGGCGTGCGCGCGGCCTGTCGGTCGAACAGCTCGTGTATCGTCGCCGCGCTCGCGCGTACTTTAACCCGCTCGTCCCAACGTCTCGGCGGCGCGGTCTGCTCCGTCGTTCTCAACAGGGGCAGGTGCATCACGCTTTGTTGCGGGTCGGCCGCGATGCTTTCGAGCAGCACGCGGAAGTGCCCCTGCCAGCGTTCGACGGTTTGGGCGTCGAAGAGGTCTGTGTTGTATTCCCAATCGAGCCACAACTCTTCGTTCGTCTGCGTGACATTTAAATTCAGGTCGTACTTGGCGGCGGCGGGCAAGTTCGGCGAGACGTTCACTTCGAGTCCGGGGAGTGGTTCGCCGCCTTCGAGCCGTGTGTCCATGTTGAAAATCACGGAGACGAGCGGCGGCCGACTCGGGTCGCGCTGGAAGTTCCTGACTTGCCGGATGAGGCGTGCGAAGGGATAGATTTGATGCTCGTATGCATCCAAGACCACCTTCTTGACCGAGGCGGCGTAGTCCTTGAAGGCGGGGTTGCCGTCCATCTTGCTGCGCAGCGCCAACAGGTTCGTGCAGTAGCCGACGAGGTTGTTGTCGCCCGCGTGTGGCTGCCCGGCCGCCGAGCTGCCGACGACCAAATCGTCCTGCCCCGACAGGCGGTGGAGGAGAATCTTGAAGGCGGCGAGCAGCGTCACGAAGGGCGTCGTCCCGAGCTTCGCGCCCACGCCCCGAATCTCTTTCAGCAGCGACGCCTCGATGACCGAGCGCGAGCGCGCGCCCGCGTAGGTTTGGACGGGCGGGCGTCGACGGTCGGACGGCAGTTCCAGAACACGCGCCGGGTCGGAGAACTGTCCGAGCCAGTACGCCTCCGCCGCCTTCATCTCCGCGCTCTGCTCGCGCCGCTCAAGCAATTCGGAATACTCCCCGAATCCCATGACGGACGGGAGCGGGTCTTTGACGCCCCCGAGTTCGGCCGCGTAGAGGATGCCGATTTCTCTTATCAGGACTCCGTTCGACCAGCCGTCCGTGATGATGTGGTGCAGCGTCAGCGCCAACAGATGCTCGTCTGCTGCGACGCGCGCGAGGCCGAAGCGAACCGGCGGTGCGTCCTCCAAAACGAAGGGCCGCCGCGCTTGCTCCGCCAGCCACTCCGACACCTCCGACTCACGCGCCCCGCCGCCCGCGTCCGTGAAATCGACAAGCGGCACATCCAACTCAACGTCCGTGTGAATCTTTTGAAACTCGCCGTCGGGGCTGAAGGTCGTGCGCAGAGCTTCGTGGCGGGCGACAAGCTTTCGGATGGCCCTGTGCATGGCGGGCACGTCGAGCGTCCCGCGCAGTTCGAGCGTCACCGACTCGTGATAGGCGCGCGAGGCGTTTTCGCCCATCTGCGTCAGTACCCAGAGTTCTTTCTGGGCGTTCGTGGCGGCGACGAGGCGCGGCCCCGTCCCCGCGTGCGTCTCGTCGTCGGCCGCGATGCGGTCGGCGATGAAGCCGCCCGCGCGCATCTCCGCGACGGACGCCTTGACCGTGTCGATGACAAAAGCGATGTCCTCGTCTGTGTGCGCCGTCGAGATGAAACAGTTGCGCCCCTCCCACGTGTAGACGCCCTTCTCCAACAGTTGATAGAAGAACAGGTCGGCGAGCTTGACCTCCGGCGAGAAGACGAAACGGAAGAGCGAGCCGTAGTGAACGACGCGGATGGGCACTTGCTCCCGCTCGAAATAGTCGTTGAGCGTTTCGGCGAGTCGCGTCGTGCGCTCGTTGAGCTGCTCCTGAAGTCGCGGCCCTGCGTCCTTCAGGTGCGTGAGGGCCGCGCTGACGGCCGCCATCGTCACGGGGTGCATGAAGTAAGTCCCCGCCACGTAAGTTCTCTCGGCGCGCGGGAAGGAAGCGTCGCCGTAGCTCCACATGCCGCCGTCGATGGCGTCGAGGTACGCGGCCTTGCCCGCGACGACGCCGACCGGCACGCCCGCCCCAATCCCCTTGCCGTAAGTGACGATGTCGGCCTCGACGCCGAAGCGCGCCGCCACGCCGCCCGGATGCACGCGGAAGCCCGTGATAACTTCGTCGAATATCAAGGCCGCGCCCGCCGCGCGCGTCAACTCTCTCAGCTCGCGCAGGAACTCGACGGGCTGCAAGTCGGGTTGACGACTCTGCACGGGTTCGACCAGCACGGCGGCCAACTCGTCGGCGTGCGCTCTCAGCACGTCGAGCGACGCGGGGTCGCCGTAGTTGAGCACCAGCATGTTCTCGGCCGCGCTCGCGGGGATGCCCGGCGCGATGGGGGCCATGCACGACTCGCCGTCCGCGCCCACCGACGGCCTGACCAGCACCTCGTCGAAGAAGCCGTGGTACGAGCCGGCGAAGAAGGCGACCTTCGAGCGGCCGGTGACAGTGCGCGCCAGTCGCAGCGCAATCATCACGGCCTCCGTACCGGAGTTGCAGAAGGTGACGCGCTCGACGCCCGTGAGTTCACGCACAAGGTCTGCGGCCCGCCCCACGGAGTCGGAGATGAAACCCATCTGTATGCCCTGCTTGAACTGCGTTTCGAGCGCCTCGACCGAGGCCGGTTGGTGGCCGAAGAGAAGCGCGCCGTAGCCCATCGTGATGTCGACGTACTCGTTGCCGTCCGCGTCCCACACCCTCGCGCCCTCTGCGCGCTCTGCAACCAAGGTGTAGAGCATCTCCTTCCAGAGGAGACGGAAACCGGCCGATGTACGGCTGTCAGCGAGCACTTCGCGCCGACGCTCGGCCTGCCGCTTTGAGTTCGCGGTCTTCCGGCAGAACCTCGCGATTAAATCGTCGAGGTGCTGTTGCTGGCGCGGACTCAATCCTCCGCCCGCGCCGACGCGGGTCGGCTTATAAGGGACGTGAGTTTCAGTCTTGAACGGCGCGGCCGCGACCGTCGGCGCGTCTGCGGACGCCTGAGCGGCGACCGAACCTCCCGCGCCGTTGCCCGTCTCGGCGGCGAGCGCGAGCGGTTGATGAGCGCCGACGGCGGCGACCTCGAACGCCTCCGCATCGGTCTGCGAAACGGCCGCCGTCGCCGACGCCTCCGGCGAAACCGCTTCTCTCACCTCTGCGTGCCTTCCGCGCAGCAACTCCAACTGCTCCGACATAATCTCAAGCTGCCGCGCGATGAGACGGGAGACGCCTGTCTCGGGCGCGGCCCCGTTGTGCTGCCCGTTCGACGATGCGCGAGACGCCGCTTCCGCGCGCTCCGGGGCGCGGAGTTCGACCAAAGGCTCTTGGCGTTTCATATTCAGTACTGCTCCTCCCGCAGAGACGTTTGCGGGCTCAACGACGGTTGCCGCAACAGCGGGCGACTCCGGCGGCATCTCGTTTTCAATGTAGGCCGCGAGGCCGTCGAGGGTCGGATTGTCTTCGACCAGCACGCGGAAAGGGACTTTGACCCCGAGCGCGCTTTGAATCGTCTGGGTGGCCTGAATCATCGTCAAAGAGTCGACGCCCAGTTCCAGAAGCGTGACATCAACGACCACCTCTTCGACGCCGATGCCCGCGATGCGGGCGAAGATACCCTTCAGCTCGGAAAGAACTTTCTCCACCCTCGCTGGTTGTGGCTGAGACATGTTTTTCTCCTCTGACGAAGCTCGCATCAGAGTCGGCCGCGTACTCTTCTGTGACTGAGCGTGCGGGAGCGTGCGTGCGTCGATGAATGAGACGCCCGCCGTGTGGGGTTTCGCGCGGCGCGCCCGAATCAGTCGCCCCGCAGGAGTCTGAGCTGTTGAGACATGACCCGTAATTGCTCGGCGAGAATCTCGTCGAGAGACGGGTCTAAAAGGTCGCCGTCGAGCGGTGTCGCGGCCGCGCCGTTGCCGTTCGCCTTTTCGAGTGAGAGTTGCGCTGAAGTGAGTCGGGAGGGCGAAGGTTGTTCGCCCGCGTCGGCGTGGAGAGTTCCCTGCGGGGCGACGTGAGCGACCGAAGGCTGCTCCGCGGGAGTGCCCGCGCCGTTGCCGCCGCCGCCGACGCCGTCATCAATCGAAGTCGGGGGGGCGGGCCGCGCCTCGACTTTATTCGCGTCGGGCGGGTCGAACCAATAACGCTTTCGCTCGAACGGATAGGTCGGCAGAGGCACACGTTGTCGCCGCTCACCCGCGTGCAAACCCTGCCAGTCGAGTTCGACGCCCGCGAGCCAGAGCTGACCGGCTGCGTTCAAAAGCGATGCGACGTCAATCTCGCCCGCCTGCGCGCCTCGCGACGAAGAGATGACGAGGCGCGGCCGTTCGGGGTCGGCGTTCTGACGCGCCAGCCCGCCGAGCGTCTGCCCCGGCCCGAGCTCAAGGAGCAGGCAGTTCGGCTCTTTCATCAACACGCGCACGCCGTCGGCGAAGCGCACGGTCTCGCGCAGGTGTTCGACCCAGTAACGCGGGCTCGTCGCCTGTTCGGGAGTTATCCAGTCTCCCGTCAAGTTCGACAC
>DASUNL010000045.1:0-4924 GCA_036277175.1 Pyrinomonadaceae bacterium
GATTTTCGTTTCACACACCCTCTATGGCGGCTTTAAGTCTGATTTGAAGAGCGTCGATTTAGAGTTCGAGCGCGAGCAGGTTTATCACATCGTGGGTATCAAGTCGGGTACGAGTTGGGGGAACGCGGACCAAGTGAACAGGATGCGCGACAACTTCAAGTCGGCGCGTGGCGTCCTGCGTGAGCGCGGCGTCCGCGGCGAAATCGTCGCCGTCAACGGCTGCATCTACGGCAAAGACGCCAACCCGTTTAAGGCGCATTCCGACCCTCAGAAACAATATTACAAGTATGCCGGTCAGGCGTTCTGGCATTTCATCTCCGGCGACGATGATTTGTACCGCGAGATTATCGTGCCGATTGACGAAGAGGCACGCCAGAAGGACGAGGCGTTCAAGAAGGCTTACGCCGCTAAAGTCAACGAGTTGACGCAGGAGTTCACGGCGAACTTTATGACGCCGGAGAGCCAGATTGATTGGATTAAGTTAATCGAGTACGTTTCTAAACGTGATTAGCTCGTTGGCGGGATTGAAGGTTCGGTGGCTCAGGTTAGGTAAGCAGTCCGGCGTCGAAGCGTTTGCGGTAGTCGTCGCCGTCGAGTTGGACGGTCTTGCACATCTCGTAGAGGCGCGAGCGGAGGCGGACGCCGACGCGGTCTTCGAGGGTTTCGTCCGAGGGGGCGCGGCGCGCGTCGAGGTAGTTGGTGGTGAAGATGGTGAGCTTCTTGTCGTTGTAGCGCGTGTTGATGATCTGCATCATCGTGTCGCGCACCCAGTCGGTCGGCTTCGACGCGCCGAGCTCGTCCAAGACCAAAACTTCGGCCTGATAGACGGGCGCGAGGACGCCGAGTTCGGAAGTCTTCGAGATGGAGTTGTAGGAGTCCTGAATTTCTTTCAGTAGCGCGCCGAACTCGTAGAAGAGACACGGCACGCCCTTCTCCAAAAGCCCGTGGAGGATGGCGACGGCGAGGTGCGTCTTGCCGACGCCGACGGGGCCCATCAAGAGCAGGCCGCGCTCGATGGCCGGGTAGTCGCGCACGAGGCGGAAGGCGTAGTTAAACGCCTTGAGTTGCGAGCCGTTGTTGGGGACGGGGTAGTAGTTGGCGAGCGTGCAGGCTTCCTTGCGCGGCGGCGCGGCCTCGCGGTAGCGGCGCGGGATGCGCGCGGCCTCGGCGAGCTTGCGCGAATGTCCCCCGGTGCGGCACTCGCAGCGGCGCGCGCCCTTGCCCGAGATGACTTCGTAGCCTGTGCCGAAGCAGAGCGGACAAGCCTGCGCGGCCTCTTCGGCGGACTCGCGTCGCGCGCGCCTCGCCTTCGACCCTTCGGAGTCCGGCGCGGAGCCGTCGGGGACGGCGAAGAGCGGCGGAACTTTTTTCGCGTTATCCGAAGACATGCTCTCGGTGTCGGGGGCTCTCGGTCTTAACTAAAAAGATTCGGCTCGCGTGTCTGTGCGCCGTGGCTCAAAAATGCGACAACCCCGGCGTCGGAGGCTGGCGGATTATAGCACCCGAAAATGAGATTGCAAGACCGTCTCTTTCGACGACGGATTTCCACAACTGTGGAAAACTGAAAGGCAGTGACGAGTGCCGAGCAAGGCCAGAAACAGTCGAGCGGCGGCGAGTGATGAGTGACTGATGATGAGAGCGAAGCCGTCTTCCACTCGTCACTCGTCACTGCTTTTTAGATTCCTCCGCCGGCGCCCGTGTAGACGACGCGCCATGCGCCGCGCGAGCGTTTATATATCGAGTAGTCGTGGGCCTCGTAGTAGGTGCTGCGGATGAAGACTTCCGCGACGCCGTCGCTGTCCACGTCGAGCACGTCAACCAATGAACGGTATTCGGTGTTGTCGGAGCCGCCGTGTTTGAACCACGCGAGCGCGGGCGTGAGCGCGAGGCGCGCGCCCGCGCCGCGCGTCGCGATGAGGAAGAGTGCGTACTCCGCGCCGTACCCGCCCATGATGATGAACGAGCCGATGAGTTCGTGCCGCCCGTCGCCGTCTGTGTCCACGGCCGTCAGGTTGTTGACCTCCATCCGCGCGACGGCGCTGCGGGGGACGCGCTTCTGGCCGAGGATTTTTTGCGCGAGCGCAATCGCCGCGGCGCGCTCCTCTGTACTCGGCGCGCGTCGCGTGCCCGTCCCGCGCCCGAACGTCGTCGAGTCGGTGGCGAGCGCGTCAACCTGCCCGCCGAGACGCACCGGGGTCTCAAGCGTCGCGCTCGCGACCATCCCGACGCCGCCCTGCTCCTCATACTTGACGACGCGAGCCTTCCCGGCCTCGCCGCCGCCGAAGACGAGGCGGTACTCGCGTCCCGGCCGGTAGAACTCTCTGACGAACTCCTCCTCGGCGCGCTGCCCCTGCGGCGTGCCGTCGTTGGCCATCCCGCCGGGCGGCTGCGAGAAGCGCCCGCCGCGCACGACGACGATCGGGTCGATAATAATGCTGCCTTCGGCGTACTTCTCCACGGAGAAGATGATGGACGATTGCGCGGCCGTCGTCTGCGAAGCCGACGGCGTCGGGTCAGGCTCGCGCAAGGCTTGCGCGGGCAGACTGAGCGCGGCCAGCAAAAGGAGCGGCGCGGCTTTCCGAATGAAGTGGCGCGTCCTCATTTCTGTTTCGTCACCTTTCCGAAGAGCGCCGCGCGCCGGAGAGACGTTGAGCACGGCGCGCGCGTTTCAAGAGAGACTGAGGAAGATTTCGACGAAGGCGAGGACGACGAAAAGCGAGAGCAGCGTGAGTACGAGGACGTGTGGCCAGCCGAGCACGTAACGTCGGCAAGCGCGGCACTTCAAACTCCCCTTAGACACGGTTCGGGCGCAATATGGACATTTCATGTTCTCGTCAACACTCCGACGGGAATGATTTCTAAGTATAGTGTCGGGATTAGTTCCGGTCCCTGCTCGCAAGTCCCGCCGCGCCGGGCGACTTCGCTCTTCGCGGCGCGCCTCCGGCGGCGGAGGTTGTGGTATAGTTGCCGCACGTATCATACTTCAAACAGGAGACAACGGCGAAGCTCTTTCCTCCCCTTAAAGCCTCGTCCGCAAACCGTAAAAGCCACATGGGAGTTCTCGACGACGTGCTGCGCAAACTCGGCTACGGCGACGCGCGGCGGCGCAGTCCTTTGCGCGTCTTCCTCCTCGACGATGACGCGCACCGGCACGACTGGTTCGCCCGGCGCTTTCGCGGCGACCGCCTCGACGTGGCCGCCGAGCCGCGCCGCGCCATCGAGCTGCTGTCCGAGAATTCCTACGACGCCATCTTCCTCGACCACGACCTGCTCCCCGAACACTACGACTCGGACGAGCGCGACGACGAGCGCACCGGCTACGCCGTCGCCAACTGGCTCGCCGAGCGGCCCGAGCGCCAGTCGGCCTCGCACATCATCGTCCACACGCGCAACGCCGACGGCGCGCTCCGCATGGTCGAGCTTCTGCGCCGCACCGGCCGCTACGCCGAACACGTCCCCTTCCAAATGCTCCCGCAGAAGATTAAAAGCTACTGGAGACGCTAGTGAAGGCAAAAGGAAAAAGGGGAAAGGATGAAAGCCGTGAATCGTAAATCGTCAATCGTGAACCGAAGAACTGTTTTCTCTATTCACGATTCACGATTCACAATTTACGGGCTTCTCTTTTGCCTTTTACCTTTTTCCTTTTGCCTTGTCTCCGCGCAGACCGGCAACAGTCAGGCCGAGCCGGTCAAACGTCTGCTCGCGCACCCTTCGACCGTCGCGGCCTTCGCGCACGTCGATAAGACGCGCGACGAAATCCTGCGCGAGTGGGTGGCGCTGACGGAAATCAACGCGCCTTCGGGCAAGGAGCAGGAGCGTGCGCGCGCCGTCGAAAAACTTCTGCGCACGTACCGTCTCGACGAGATTCGCTACGACCGCACGGGAAACCTCATCGCCGTGCGCAAGGGCACGGGCGGCGGCCCCACCGTCGTCATCGACGCGCACCTCGATACCGTCTTTCAAGAGGGACAAAAGATAAAGGCCGAGATACGCGACGGGCGCATCTACGCGCCCGGCGTCGGCGACGACACGCGCAACATCGAGGCCATGCTCGCCACCATCCGCGCGCTCGACGCCGCACGGATAAGGACGCGCGGCGACCTCGTCTTCCTCTTCACGGTCGAGGAGGAGACGGCCCTGCGCGGGGCCGAGGAGTTCGTCAAAGACAACAAGGGGAAGATTGACGCCTACGTCGCGCTCGACGGCGGCTTCGAGGGCTTCACCTACGGCGGCATCGGCATCCACTGGTACAAGCACCACTTCGTCGGCCCCGGCGGGCACACGCGCTCGCAGACGCCGCCCTACTCGGCCTCGCTCCCGCTCGCGCGCGCCATCCAGCGCATCTATCAACTTCCGCTCCCGTCCGGCACGCCCTCGCACATCAACGTCGGGATGCTCGGCGGCGCGGACGTGGTCAACGCGAAGGCCGCCGACGCATGGTTCACCGTCGATTTGCGCTCGACGAGTAACGACGTCATCGCGGACTTGGAGAAGCGTATCGCGGCGATTGTGAAGGAGGAGGCGGAGCGCGAGCAGATGACCGTGAGGACGGAGGTGATTTCGACGACGCCGGCCGCGCAGATACCGGGCCACCGCGATTCACTATTAGTGAAGACGGCCGAGGCCGTCCACGTCGAGATGGGATTCAAGCCCTCGATAACTGTGACCGGCTCGAACAACGCGACGGCCGCGCTCCTCGCCGGCGTCCCCGCCATCTCCACAGGGGCCGCGCCTTGCGGCGACTCGCACGCCCTCACCGAATGGTGCGAGATAGAACCCTTCTACAAGGGCATCAAGAAAGTCATCGCCCTCTCACTCTCCCTCGCGCAAATGAGTGCGGACTAAATGGCGGGTCAGTACCGCCTGCGTTAGCGTTCGGATATCGACTATCGATGACGGCGCGCGCGGCGGCCCGTCTCTGCCT
>DASUNL010000046.1:0-9727 GCA_036277175.1 Pyrinomonadaceae bacterium
ATTCAGCCGGACGAGAACGAGCGTTTGATTAGGACGGGCGGCTGACGAAGCGGCGGAGGCCGTGAGCTAAAAGCTGATGGCTGACCGCTGACCGCTAATTTTATGACCCTCATGGCAAAGACACGCTCGCTGATAACCTTCCGGGGGCTGCGCGACCTCGTCTCCGACTCGATGTCGATTGACATGGGGTCGGCCAACACCATCATCGCCGTGCGCGGGCGCGGCATCGTCGTCGACGAGCCTTCGGTCGTCGCCGTCCACAAGACGACGGGCGAGACGCTCGCCATCGGGCGCGAGGCCGCCGACATGCAGGGGCGCGAGGCGCGCGACGTGCAACTCATTGCGCCGATGGTCGACGGCGTCGTCGCCGACTTCGAGCGCTCCCAGCAGATGCTCGACCACTTCGTCCGCAAGGCCCGCTCCGGCATCTCACACTTCAGCCGCCGCGCCATCATGAGCGTGCTCTCGGGCGTCACGCAGGTCGAGCAGCGCGCGCTCCTCGCGGCGGCCGAGCACGCGCACATCGGGCGCGTCTACATGGTCGAGGAGGGGTTGGCGGCGGCCATCGGCGCGGGCGTCTCGGTCGAGGACAAGACGGCCTCGGCGGTCGTCGACATCGGCGGCGGCAGCAGCAACATCGCCGTCGTCGCGCGCGGCCAAATCGTCTACTCGCGCGCCGAGCGCGTCGGCAGCAACGACATCGACGCGGCCATCATCGACCGCCTCCGACGCCACCACGGCCTCATCATCGGAATGCCGACGGCCGAGCGCCTGAAGATGGACATGGCCTCGGCCATCGAGCCGACAGACCCCGCGCGCAGCGAGAGCGTCAAGGGGCGCGACGTGCAGACGGGGACGCCGCAGGCCGTCGAGATTTCGAGCGCCGAGGTCTGCGCGGCGGCCGAGGGCGTCGTCAGCCGCTTGGCCCGCGTCGTGCAGCGCGCGCTCGGCGACCTCCAGCCCGAAGTCGCCTCAGACCTCTACGACCGAGGCATCATCCTGACGGGCGGCGGCGCGCTCCTCGACGGCCTGCCGCACTTCTTGCAGCGCGAGACGCGCCTCGCCGTGCGCCTCGCCGACGAGCCGCGCCACGCCTGCGTCCACGGCCTCCAGCAACTCTTCGACGACCCGCTCCTGCTGCGCCGCGTCTCCCGCAACGAGGCCCACCCGCTCCTCGACGCCGACGCCGGGGCGTATGAAGTCTAAGAACAGTGACGAGGGAGCGTTCAGCACTCAGCGTTCAGCAGTCAGCTTTTATCGAGCTGACGAGGGATTACGTCGAATCGCGGCTGCTGCCTACTTCGCGGCGGACGCCGTAAGCTGAGTGCTGATAGCTGAACGCTGACCGCTATCCCGTCACTCGTCACTGCTTTATGAAGTTCGCCGAGTTCTTCCGCAGGCAGGTGCAGGTCGCGCGCGTGGCGGGCATCCCCGTGCGCATCGACTACCGTTGGTTCTTCATCTTCGCCCTGTCGGCGTGGGTCATCGCGTCGAGCTTCGAGCAGGGGACGATTAAGACGCAGCGCGTGCGCCTCGACGCCGCCGCCGCGTGGGCCGCCGGCATCGTCACCACCTTCGGCCTCTTCCTCTCCATCTTCGGACACGAACTCTCGCACGCCCTACTCGCGCGCGCCGAAGGCATCGAGAGCGAGGAGATTGTGCTCCACCCGTTCGGCGGGTTCACGCGACTCCGCCGCGAGCCCGACAATCCGCGCGCAGAGTTTCGCATCGCCATCGCCGGGCCGAGCGCGAGTTTCTTAATCGGCGTCGTCGCGCTCGCGGGCTTCTACGCGGCCGCCTCGCTCCAACTGCGCACGCTCGCCGCCGCGCTCTCCATCGTCGGCTTCTGGAACTTCGTCATCGCCGCCTCGAACCTCCTGCCCGGCTACCCGCTCGACGGCGGGCGTGTGCTGCGCGCCTACCTCTGGCGGCGGACGGGCCAGCTCGAAGACGCGACGCGCGTGGCGAGCCTCGGCGGCCAGCTCATCGGCGGCGCGCTCGTCGTCTTCGGCGGCTACTTTTATCTGAAGCTCAACGACCCGTTCATGGGACTCTGGCTGGCGCTCGTCGGCTTCTTCCTCTTCGACGCGGCGCGCGCAATCCTTCGGCCGCGCGGGCGTCGTGGGCGCGCGCGCACCGTGGCCGACGCGATGGGCGTGCCCGTCTCGGTCGAGCCGGAGACGCTCGTCAGTCACTTCGTCGATTCAGTCTTGCCGATGCACCCGCAAGCCGCCTTCGCCGTCGCGCGCGAAGGGCAACTGCACGGCATCCTCACGCTCGAAGACTTAAAGCGCCTGCCGCGCGAACGCTGGCACGCGACGCGCGTGCGCGAGGTGATGCGCCCCGTCGCGCCCGAGCTGTTCGTCCAGCCGCAAGCCTCGCTCGACGGCGCGATGAAGCTGATGGCGAAAAACGGCGCGGGCGCGCTCGCCGTCATCAACCAGACCGGCCAACTCGTCGGCTTCCTCCTGCGCGGCCGAATCAAGCGCCGCGCCAAAGCCTGACCGAATCTAAGTCTGAACGAAGGAGTCGGGGCGCGAAATGAGACGCGGGGGCTGCGGCGACGTTAAGTGTCGTCGCAGCCCCGCGTCGTTTTGTGTTAAGCCTGAACGTGCGGCCTCGTCGGATGACAAGAGGCCGTGCGCGCGTCAGGCGTTGAGGACGACCCTGTAGCCGATGCGGTATTTGCCGCCGTGGCCGCGGATGTCGCCCGTCCGCAGTCTGGGGCTGGTGGGGCCGCCGAACTGGTTCTCGCTGTTGAGCGTCACGCGGACGCCGTAGGGCGGGAATTCATCCTCGTCCATGATGTTGCTGATGAAACCGCCGACCGCCGACACGACCGCGCCGGCCACTTGGCCGACGACCGGGGTGGCGACTACGCTCAGAATCGTCCGGGCGAGGAGGGACAGCGTGGCCGTCATCTCCTGCGCCACCTCGCGGTCGTCGCTGTCTGACTCGACGAGCTTGAAGATGGCGTAGAAAGACTTCGGGTAGCCGGGCGTCGAGTTGAGGCTCACCGTCCCGAGGAACAGCTCGCCGAAGCTCTGGTACTCGCCGTCGTTGAACGTGCCGCAGACGACGCCGGGGAAGGCCGCGACCCTGCCGCTCGCGCCGATGAGCACGCCGCCGAGCACCATGTCGTCGTTGCCGCCCTCGGGGTTGGTCTCGTCCACGCAGTGAAGCCCGCGCAGCACGAAGTGCATGCGGTTGAATCTCGCGCCCTTCGCCGCCTTCGCGACCGACACCTCCTCGTCGAGACGCTGTAGCGGCCCGCGCCGCAAGATGCTCGCGAGCGAGCCGAAGTCGGGCGTGAGGTCGGCCTTGCGCAGGTCGACGTTGCGCAGCACGCCGAGGGTGCGCGAAATCCGCGCCGGGTCTTTGGCGGCCCGCTCGATGTGCGGGGCGAGCCGCGCAAACGCGCGCGGGCTGAGTTGTTTCGCCAGCGTGGCGGCCTTCGCCTCCGGCGACGCGGCGTCGCGCGGGACGGGGAAGGCTTTCGGGTCGAGCCGGTTGAGCAAGCCCTTCATGATCATGGCGCTGCCGGCCGCCGCGAGCTCTTTCGCGCGCTTGCGGTCGGCCGGCGCGAGCGAGTCGAGGTTGAACTCCTCGACCTGCGAGTCGTCGAACTCCTTCGCCTCTTGGGCGGTCATCCTTTTCCGCGCCGGTCTCACGACCTTCGGGTTGATAAGCTCTTCTTTCTTCATGTCGTCTCCTTCCGTTCGTTCTCACACGCCTCGCCTTCGGCCAGCCGCCGCAGAGACTCGGCGCAGATGAGCAGCCGCCCCGCCGCCGTCTCCGCATAGTGGACGCGGCGGCCTTCGACGAGGCGGAAGATGTCGCGGTGCGAAGCGGACGAGAGCGCGGCGGCCTCTTCGACCGCGAGCATCAAAGTCTCCGCGCCGCACGCCTCGCACCGCATGAAGGACGCGCTGCCCCGCGCCCGCAAGACGGTGAGACTGCGCGTCTCGACCGTGATTCTGGTCGTTCGTTTTGCCAAGGCGCATCATCCCTTCCGCGCCGGGGCGCGACGCTCTCAGGCGCGCGTCGCCCCGTCGCATGACCGCCGCGAGGGTTCGGGTTGTCAGTCTCGTCAACACCTCTTTATTCCTTCGCTCCCCGACCGAAATCTTTTGACCGCGCCGGAGGGCTTTCTGCTAGAATGGGCGACCTCGGCAGTTGCCAGTCCCCCGCTTACACCTTCCGGCCCGTCTTCGTCCGTCTCATGACGCGGCGCATCCTTTACCGGAAGCCGGCTAAAAGTCCTTAATTCCGGGGCTAATAGTTCCTAAAAATTCCCTAAAGCCGTGATGAAAGACCCTGCGGCGCAAAAGCCTTATCTCTTCGACGAATTCCGGCTCGACCCGTCGCGGCGCGTCCTGCTCAGGGGCGGCCTGCCCGTCGCGCTCAACCCGAAGGCGCTTGAGCTTCTGCTGGCGCTGGTCGAACACCGCGCCGAGGTCTTGACGAAAGACGAGCTGCTCGGCGCGGTCTGGCCCGACCAGATAGTCGAGGAGAACAACCTCACCGTTCACGTCTCGGCGCTCAGGAAGGCTCTGGGCGAGAAGAAGGGCGACGGCCGTTTCATCGTCACCGTTCCGGGGCGCGGCTACAGCTTCGTCGCCGACGTGCGACGCGACGCGCCGGACGAGGCGGTGGTCGTCGCGCGCCACACGCTAACGCGCATCACCGTCGAGGACGACGGCGCGGCCGTCGGGCGCGAGGTCGCGACGGCCGCGCGCGGGTCGCGCGTCGCGCTGGCAGTGGTCGCCGCACTGCTCGTCGCGTTCGGCTTCCTCGTCGCCGTGCGCGACTTCGGCGCGCGCGACGGCGCGGCGCGGTTCGAGCGTTTCGGGGCGCGCCGGCAGACGAGCACGGGCAAAGTGCTCGCGGCCGCCCTCTCGCCCGACGGGAACTACATCGCCTACGCGCAGGCCGAGCCCGAGGGGCAGAGCTTGTGGGTGAAGCACGTCGCGGGCGTCGGCCCCGTGCGCATCGCCGAGCCGAAGGCCGCCGAGTATTGGGGGCTGACCTTCACGCCCGACGGGCATCACGTCTACGCGACGACGTTCGAGCGCAGCCAAGCCGACCCGGTGCTCTCAAAAATCCCCGTCCACGGCGGCGCGACCGAGCGCCTCCCCGTCGTCACCAACGCGGCCGTCACTTTCTCGCCCGACGGACGGCGCATCGCCTACGTCGTCAGCAGCAGCTCTTCCGGCGGCTCGATTCTGTGGACGGCCGACCCGGACGGCTCGGCGAAGAAGTTCGTCGCGCTGCGCAAAGACCCGAACCCGTTCGCCTTCATGGGCGCGACGGTCGCGTGGTCGCCCGACGGCGAAACCATCGCCTGCGCCGTCATCAACAACGGCGACGAAGGACTGCACATGACGGTCACGGGCTACGACGCGCGCGGCGGCGGCGAAAGAAGTCTGACGGCGCGTCGCTGGAACATCGTCAACAGCGTCGCTTGGGCGCGCGGCGGGCTGCTCGTGACCGGAGAAGCCGCGCAGGGGTCGCCCTCGCAGGTCTGGTTCGTCTCTTCGGAAGGCGACGCGCGCAGCGTGACGAACGACCTCAACAGCTATAGCGGCGTCTCGGTCGCGCGCGACGGCCGCTCGCTCGTCACGGTGCAGACCGACACGACTTCTGGAATCTGGACCGGACAGGCGGGCGCGGACGCGAAGGCGGGAGACTTCAGACAGGGAGTCGCCGACTTCAAACAAGAGTTCACGGACTTCAAACAGGAGTTCGCCGAGGTCGGCGAAATCTCCGCCGTCGGCTGGAACACTGACGGGCGTTTAGCATATCTCTCATCTGCGAGCGGCGCGCCGGAGTTGTGGACGCTCGACCGTGCGTCGGGCCGAGCGCGGCAGTTGACGACCGACTCGCGCGCCAGCGACTTCGCGCCCGCGCCCGACGGCCGCTACTGCATCGTCTCGAACCGCGCGGGCCGCCCGAACCTCTGGCGCGCGGACGCGGACGGCTCGGGCATGACGCAGTTGACGGACGGCGCGGGCGAAGTGCGCCCGCGCTTCGCGGCGGACGGGCGCTCCGTCTTTTTCCAGAAGGGCTTCGGCGACGTTCGCTCCTCGGTCTGGAGAGTGCCGCTTGACGGCGGCGAGGCGCGACCCCTGACGCGGCCGCACCAGAGTTTCCCAGACATCTCGCCCGACGGCACGCGCCTCGTCTATTCCTACATGGACACCTCCGCGAACAGCGCCGGCGCTTGGCGACTCGGCGTCGCGTCGGCCGCCGACGGCGCGCGGACGGACAGCTTCGCGCTCCCAGCCTCGGTCACGAATCGTCTCGCGCGCTGGACGCCGGACGGACAGGGCGTCGTCTTCATCAGCACGGTGGGCGGCGTCTCGAACCTCTGGCTGCAACCCATCGCGGGCGGCGCACCGCACAGGCTCACAGACTTCACAACTCACCAGATAAGCGCCTTCGACCTCGCGCGCGACGGACGCACGCTCGCCGTCGTGCGCACGCTCCGCACGAGCGACGCCGTCCTCCTCAAAACTGAAGATTGATTCGCGCCCGTTTTTGCAGCATAATCGGCGCGGAGGCGTGCAGACTCAACAGGTCGGAGAGGACTGTGAGGGCCGGCCGCAGCCTTTCCCAGCCCGCTCCCCCGGCCACCTCTTCGTCGCCCGCCGGCCGGCCGCGCCGGAAGTCGCAACGGGGCGCGTCCGCGAGGCCAACCCCCAAAACACATCGGCTGATTCTTGGAAGCTGTAAAGCGATCAGCACTCAGCAATCAGCTAGCTAAGGACGAGAAGCTGATTGCCCGTGGCTGACTACCGATAGTTGTATACGAAGATGCTGCTTCAGGCGTACACGCATTACGTGGACAGGCTACGCGAGCCGCGCACGGTCGTGGACGTCGTCGTCGTCTTCCTCATCGTCTACGCCATCCTGAAGCTCATTCGAGGGACGCGCGCCGCGCCGATGGCCGCCGGCATCGCGGCGCTCGCCTTCCTCTACTGGCTCGCCGTCAAGTTCGATCTGGCGACGCTCGAATTCATCCTCCGGCCCGCGCCGCTTTACATCGGCGTCGCCGTCATCGTCCTCTTCCAGACCGAGATTCGGCAGGCGCTCATCTCGTTCGGAAACCGGGTGCGTCTGCCCTTCATGCTCCGCCACCGGGGGCAGTTCGGCGAGGGCGTCTACGACGAAATCGTGCTCGCGGCGACGACGCTGGCCTCGACGAAGACGGGCGCGCTCATCGTCGTCGAGCGTTCGGTGAATCTGAAGAACGTCATCGACGGCGGCGTGAAGATGGACGCGGAGCTTTCATACGACCTGCTCGTCACCATCTTTAACCCGACGACGCCTTTGCACGACGGGGCGGTCGTCGTGCGCCGACATCGCGTCGCGGCGGCCGCGTGCTTCCTTCCGCTTACACTCAATCCGCTCTTGTCGAAAGACCTCGGCACACGCCACCGCGCGGCCATCGGCATCACCGAGGACACCGACGCCGTGGCGGTCGTCGTCTCCGAAGAGACGGGCCTCATCTCGTTCGTGATGGGCGGGCAGATTAAACGGGGCTTGGACGCGACGCGCCTGCGCTCGAACATCCTCGCCGCGCTCGAACCCGAAGGGCGCGCGCGCGCGTCCGCCGACGGCGTCGAGCAGACGGAGGCCGAGAAGGAAGAGGTCAGAGGTCAGAGGTTAGAGGTCGGCTGATGCCTTTACGCAGGGGAGAGGATCGGATTCCGGGGGAGTCGCGCCGCGTGGCTGCGCGGTGGTTGCGCGAGTTCCTGCTCGAAGACTGGACGCTCAAGGTTCTCGCGCTCGCCATCACGCTCGGCCTCTGGATGGTCGTCACGGGGCAGCGCGCGCCCGCCACGATGCGCCTGCGCGGCGTGCAGCTCGAATTCATCCTCCCGGCCGGGACCGAAATCACCGACGAGCCGCGCGAAGGCTTCAAGGTCGACGTGACGCTCGAAGGCAGTCGCGGCGACTTGGACGAACTCAACGCGCGCAGTCTCGTCGCCAAGGCCGACATCAGCCAGCTCCGGCCCGGCGACCGCGTCGCGCGACTCACCGACCGCAACGTCCAGATGGAAGTCCCGGCGGGCGTCCGCATCGTCCGCATCGAGCCGCCGAACCTCCCCTTGCACATCGAGCAGAGCATCGAGCGCGAGCTTGAGGTCGAGGCGCGACTCGAAGGCAACCCGCCCGAAGGGTTCGTCGTGGCGGGCGTGCAGGTCGTGCCGCCGCGCATCCGCGTGCGCGGCCCCGAGAGCCACGTCAACGCGATGGAGCGCGCCCACACCGAGCAGATTACGCTCGAAGGGCAGCGCGAGACCTTGACGCTCCCGCAGGTCGCCATCGACGTGCATGACCGCGAGGTCTCGCCCGTCGAACAGGTCGTCGGCGTGCGCGTCGAAATCACCGAGGCGAGCGCGCGGCGGACTATCACGGGCGTCTCAGTCCGACCGGCGGCCGGGACGGGCGCGCAGGCGCGGCCCGCCTCTGCGTCGGTCACCGTCGAAGGCCCGCGCTCGGCCGTCGAACAACTGCGCGCCGAAGGTCTCACGCTCGTCGTCGAGCAGTCGGGCGACGGCTCGACCTCCCTCCGCCTCGCCCTCCCGCCCGGCCTCGAAGGGCGCATCGCGCTCGTCGCCACCAGTCCGGAAGCGTTCGAGATAATCAGGTGAAGCGAAGCCCGAAGCTCAAAGCTCAAGGCTCGAAGTCGGACGCGCGCTCCTAACTTTGAACTTTCGACTTTGAACCTTAAACTCCGACGCATGAAAAGACTCTTCGGGACGGACGGCATGCGCGGCGAGGCGGGCCGCTTCCCGCTCGACGCCGAGACCGTCCGCGTCGCCGGGCGTTCGCTCGCGCGCCACTTGTCGGAGCGCACGGGCGCGGGCGCGCCGCGCGTCGTCACGGGGCGCGACACGCGCGAGTCGGGCGCGTGGATCGAGCGGGCCTTCCTCGCGGGCGCGCGCGAGGCCGGGGCCGCGTGCTCGTCGGCAGGCGTCGTCACCACGCCCGGCGTCGCCTACCTTGCGCGCACACTCCCGACCGACGCCGGCATCGTCATCAGCGCCTCGCACAATCCCTACCACGACAATGGCATCAAGATTTTCGCGCCCGATGGCCGCAAGCTCGACGACGCGACCGAGCGTCTCATAGAGGCCGACATCTACGCCGCGCGCGAAGGGCGAACTGCGGAGACGGGTACGACAAACGGCCAACACGTCGCCGTTGACGAGAGCGCGAGCGTCGTCGACAGCGTAGCCAACGAAGACGGCGCAACAGACGACGAACGCGCGGCCGAGTTGCGCGAGCGTTATCTCGACTACCTCGCGGACGAGGTCGGGGCGGGTCTGCGGCTTGACGGCTTGAAGGTCGTCGCCGACTGCGCCAACGGCGCGGCCTACGCGCTCGCGCCCGCGCTCCTGCGTCGCCTCGGCGCGGACGTCGTCGCCACGAACGACGCGCCCGACGGACGCAACATCAACGAGAACTGCGGCTCGCTCCACCTCGAAGGCTTGCAGCGACGAGTCGTCGAAGAGGAGGCCGCCTTCGGCGTCGCGTTCGACGGCGACGCCGACCGCGCGCTCTTCGTCGACGCGCGCGGGCAGTTAGTTGACGGCGACGCGACGCTCTGGGTCATGGCCGCCTACCTGCAAGAGCGCGGGCGTCTCGCGTCCGGCTGCGTCGTCGCCACCGTGATGAGTAACCTCGGGCTCGAACTCGCCCTCCGCTCGCGCGGCAT
>DASUNL010000047.1:0-12306 GCA_036277175.1 Pyrinomonadaceae bacterium
ACCGACGGCCGACCGTTCTTTTTTTATCCGCGACGAGGGAATGCTCGCTCCACGCTCGTCCTGATTCACGCGGCGTGTCTACCCGAGTGCCTTCAGGAGCGTTCGGGCACTCAGGAATATGATGAGCAACCCGACGAAGAACATCAACGGCCTCAGGGGAACTCTCTTCACGGCATAAGCGCCTATCGGGGCGGCCAATATCCCCCCGATGGCGAGGCCCAAAATAATGTTCCAGTTCGACAGCCCGAGCGTCAGAAAAAACACTATCGACGCCGTGAGCGTCACGAAGAACTCCACGGCGTTGACAGTCCCCACCGTCATCCGCACGTGGCTGCCGCGAGCCAGTAGTGTCGAGGCGACGACCGGCCCCCACCCGCCCCCGCCCAGAGCGTCAATCATCGCGCCGAAGAAGCCGAGTGGGGCGACGTATCTAGTGACCGCGACCGGAGGGAATTCCCTAAAAGCCTTGACGATGATGACCACGCCGATGATGAGTAGGTAGGCGGAAACGAAAGGGCTGAACTGCTCGCCCGGCAACGACGCGAGGACGTAAGCGCCGACCGCCGCGCCGATGACGCCCGGAATCAGCAGCCGCCAGAAAAGCTTCTTATCGACGTTGCCGTAGTAGTGATGCGAGAGTCCGGAAAAGCCCGTCGTAAACACTTCGGCCGCGTGTACCGTCGCGCTCGCCGAGGCCGGGGCGATGCCGAAACTGATGAGGAAGGAAGAGGCCGTCAACCCGTAAGCCATGCCCAGCGCGCCGTCTACGATCTGCGCGACGAACCCGGCTAAAATGTAGAACCAGAGGTCGCTCATGATGAGTGCGGACTATGGCCTCCCACGCTGTAAACATACGGGCCGTTTCGTGCTTGATGCGCGAGCCTGCTACTCGCTTTAAATCTCGTGGCGGTTGGCGAGGGCTTTGTCCATCGTCACCTCGTCGACGTATTCGAGGTCGGAGCCGACGGGCATTCCCATCGCGATGCGCGTCGTGCGCACGCCCAAGGGTTTGAGCAGGCGGCTGATGTAGCTCGCCGTGGCCTCGCCCTCGGTGTTCGGGTTCGTGGCGAGGATGACCTCGCGCACCTCGACGCCGTCGTTATTCTCGGGGCGGAGGCGCGGCAGAAGGTTTTGCAGGCGCAGGTCGTCGGGCGAGATGCCTCGGATGGGCGAGAGCGAGCCGTGCAAAACGTGGTAGAGGCCGTGATAGCTTCTCGTCTTCTCGACGGCGACGAGGTTGTAAGGCTCTTCGACGACGCAGATGACCGAGCGGTCGCGCGCGGTCGAGGAGCAGAAGCGGCACGGGTCAACGTCCGTGAGGTTGTTGCAGACCGTGCAGAAGACAATCTTGCGTTTGACCTCTTCGAGCGCCTCGACGAAACGCTCGACCTCGGCCTCACTCATCCGCAGGACGTGGAAGGCGAGCCGCTGCGCCGACTTCTGCCCGACGCCGGGCAGGCGCTTGAACTCGTCGATGAGCTTCGTTACCGGCTCTGAGTACTCAAGCATAAGAAGCTTTCGGCGGTCAGCTTTCAGCCGTCAGCTCACGGCCGTCGCCGCAACGGAAGCATCTCCCGTTCGTCAACACACCGCGTCAGCACGCTTACAAGCTGAAAGCTGACCGCTGAGTGCCGACGGCTTACATGAGTCCGGGCGGGAGCATCCCGCCGAGCTTCGACTTCATCGCCTCGTCGACCTTGCGGCCCGCCTCGTTGAAGGCCGCGACGAGCAGGTCTTGGAGCATCTCGACGTCGCCGTCCTTGACCGCCTCGGGGTCGATCTTAATCGACTCGACCTCCTTCGTCCCGCGCATCTGGACGGTGACGACGCCGCCGCCGGCCGTCGCGTCGACCGTCATCTGCTCCATCTCCTTCTGCATCTTCTCCTGCATGGCCTGCGCCTGCTTCATCATCTGCTGGATGTTCATGCCGCCCGGAAATTTCATCGCGCTTTGACCTCTCTTCGGCTGTGTGAAAGTTTTTGCGGTTGAGGCCATCCTAACCGCCCCCCGCCGCGAATTGCAACGCCCACATGGCCCTCGCGCCTCGAACTGTTGTAACCTGCTCCGCAAAAAGTGAAAGGGGACGCCGAGCGATGAGCGACGAGAGTGGGGCGACGGGCGGCAACGCGGGCGAGGCGACGAGGGAGGTGGCGACTTTGGGCGGCGGCTGCTTCTGGTGCGTCGAGGCCGTCTTCGACATGCTGCAAGGCGTCGAGCGCGTCGAGTCGGGCTACGCGGGCGGAGACATTGAGAACCCGTCTTATCAACAGGTCTGCACGGGCGCGACGGGCCACGCGGAGGTCGTGCGCGTCACGTTCGACCCGCGCGTCGTCTCCTTCCGTGACATCCTCGAAGTCTTCTTCACGGCTCACGACCCGACGACCTTAAACCGTCAGGGCGCGGACGTGGGCACGCAGTACCGCTCCGTCATCTTCTACCACGACGACCGTCAGCGGCGCGTGGCCGAAGAGGTCATACGCGAGATTAACGAGTCGAACATCTGGGACGCTCCCCTTGTGACGGAGCTCGCGCCGTTCGAGAAGTTTTACGAGGCCGAGGACTATCATCAGGAGTACTTCGCGCGGAACCCCGGCGAAGGCTACTGCCGCGTGGTCGTCGCGCCGAAGGTCAAGAAGTTCCGCGAACGCTTCCGCGAACGCCTCAAGAGCGCGTAAGGCTTCCGCGCGCAGACGAGCGGCGGCCCTCCGCTTCGCAACCGTTTGAGAGAGTTCTCAGTGAGCAAACGCTACGTCATCAAAAGGCCCGAAGGCGCGAAGGCTCTGCCCGACCGGCTCGCCCGCTACCGCGAGGAGCTCAACGAAGAGCAACTCGCGGTGGCGACCTCGGAGCCGGGCGCGGCGCTCGTCATCGCGGGCGCGGGGAGCGGGAAGACGCGCGCCATCACCTACCGCGTCGCCTACCTCGTCGAGCACGGCGTCTCGCCCTCGCGCATCATGCTCGCCACCTTCACGAACCGCGCCGCGCGCGAGATGCTCCGTCGCGTCGAGGGTCTGACGGCAGGCTCGGCGGATGTCGCGCGCCGCGTCTGGGGCGGGACGTTTCACCGCATCGCCAACCTCATCCTGCGCCGCCACGCCGAATCAATCGGCTACTCCGCCAACTACACCATCCTCGACTCGGAGGACGCGCGCGACTTCCTCTCGACCTGCATCAACGAGGCGGGCATCGACACGCGCGCGCGCCGCTTCCCCAAGCCCGAGGTCTTGCAGGACATCATCAGCTTCGCCAACAACACAGACCAGCCCATCGCCGACGTCGTCGCGCGCCGCCACCCACACTTCGAGCCGCTCGCCGCGCAGATACACCGCGTCGATCAAGTCTTCATGGAGCGCAAGCGCGAGCGCAACGTGATGGACTACGACGACCTCTTGATGAACTGGAAGCGCCTCCTGATGGAAACGGACGCGGCGGCGCGACTCTATCAGGAACAGTTCGAGCACATCCTCGTCGACGAGTATCAGGACACGAACAAGTTGCAGGCCGAGATAGTTGACCTGCTCGCCGTCCGTCATCGCAACGTGATGGTCGTCGGCGACGACGCGCAAAGCATCTTCGCTTGGCGCGGCGCGGAGTGGACGAACATCTACGAGTTCCCGCGCCGCTACCCGGAGGCGCGCCTCTTCCGACTCGAAACCAACTACCGCTCGACGCCGGAAATCCTCTCGGTCGCCAACTCGTCCATCGCCTCGAACCGCAAACAGTTCCCGAAGACTCTCCGCGCGGCGCGCTCGTCGCTCGGACTCCCGCCCGCGCTCGTCCCCTGCCGCGACGCAGACCAGCAGGCGGCCTTCGTCGCCTCGCGCGTCCTTGAGCTGCGCGAGGAAGGCGTCGCGCTCGAAGAGATTGCGATTCTCTACCGCTCGCATTATCACTCGCTCGAAGTGCAGTTGGAGCTGACGCGACGCGGCATCCCATACCGCGTCCGCTCCGGCGTCCGCTTCTTCGAGCAGGCGCACATCAAAGACGTCGTCTCCTACCTGCGTCTGACGGTCAACCCGCGCGACGAGCTGGCGTGGAAGCGCGTGCTCAAACTCATCCCGAACGTCGGAGGCGCGACGGCCGCGCGCGTCTGGGAGCTGCTCGCATACGCGCCCGACCCCGTCGCGCTCGTGCGCACGGGCGGCGCGGACTCGTTGGTGCGCACGCGCGGCACGAGCTGGGCGGAGTTTCGCGCGCTCGTCGAGGGGTTGACGCGCGAGGAGACGCGCGCGCATCCGGCGCGGCAGATAGAAACGGTGCTCGCGCGCGGCTACGAGGCTTACCTCGAAGCGAACTACGAGAACGCCGAGGCGCGGCTCGAAGATTTGCGCCAGCTCGCGCTCTACGCCGCGCGCTACGACTCGACCGAAGAGTTTTTGGCCGAGCTTGCTCTGCTCTCGACCGAACGCTACGGCGCGCCGCAACCTTTGACCGGCGAAGACGTGGTCTCGGGCGGCGACGACGACGAGCTTCTGACGCTCTCGTCCGTTCATCAGGCCAAAGGTCTCGAATGGCGCGCCGTCTTCATCATCTGGGCCTCGGACGGCAAGTTCCCCTCGCCGCGAAGTTTGCGCGACGCCGACGGCGAAGAGGAGGAGCGACGCCTCTGGTACGTCGCCCTCACGCGCGCGCGCGACCAACTCTACATCGCCTACCCCTTAACGGCCGCCGACCACACGCGCCAGACCATCCTCCAACGTCCCTCCCGCTTCGTCACCGAAGTCGCGCCGGAGCTATTCGAGGTGTGGAGTCTCGAAGAGGAGAACTTGTTGGCGAGCCAGCCCGCGCCGAAAGCGGCGATGACGGAAGCGGCCGAGGAAGTTGACGACGAAGAGAAAGAAGGGAAAGAGGACGGCGGCGACGAAGAGAAAGAAGGCGGCGGCTACTTGAACTGAAGGGCCGCGCGCCCGCAACTTATTTTATGAGTCAGACGCAAGAGACGATTCTTGAAACCGACCGCACGCTCGCGGGCGAGGTCAAACTCTATTACGACGTCTACGCGCCGTCGCGGCGAGCCGCGCCGCTCTTGGTCGCTTTGCACGGCTACGGGAGCAACAAGGGTTGGATGATGCGCGAGGCGCGTGAGCATGCGCCCGAAGGGTTCGCCGTCGCCGCGCTGCAAGGGTTTCACCAGCACATCAAGGAGCCGCGCGAGCGTGGCGGCCCGTTGCGTTATGGCTTCGGTTGGCTGACGGGCTTCCGGCCCGAAGACTCCATCGCGCTCCACCATCGCGCGCTCGTCGAGATGTGCGAGACGCTCGTCGGGCGCGGCGTCGCGCTGCGAGATAACATCTTCCTCATGGGCTTTTCGCAGTCGTGCGCGCTCAACTTCCGCTTCGCCTTCACGCACCGCGAACGCTTGCGCGGCGTCATAGGCATCTGCGGCGGACTTCCGGGCGACTGGGAGACGAGCGGCGTCTACGGCGAGACGCGCGCCTCCGTCCTCTACCTGCACGGCGCGCGCGACGAGTTCTACCCGCCCGAGCGCGTCGGCGACTACGCCGCGCGACTCGGCGGGCGAGCGCGCGACGTGGAGACGAAAGTTTACGAAGACGCGGGGCACGAGTTCGTGCCCGCGATGCGCGCCGACGTGCGCGCGTGGCTCGCGTCGCGCGCGGGCGCGTCGGGGCGCGAGTCGTGAAAGGAGTGTCGAGGGATGAGAGCGACGAAAGGTTTCTCGAACGCGCTGCTGACGGCGGCCGTGCTCACGGCGGTCTTCGCGCAATGGGGGTGCGCCAACGTGTCGGAGGGAAGTAACAGCGAGAACGCGGCGAACATGGAGGCGGTGCGCGCGGTGCTCAACGCGCAGACCGAGGCTTGGAATCGCGGCGACGTAGAGGGCTTCATGGACGGCTACGCGCGCGAGGACTCGACCACCTTTCTGTCGGGCGGCACACGCACCGACGGCTGGCGGACGGTGCTCGAACGATACCGCAACGCCTACGACACGCGCGAGAAGATGGGCACGCTACAGTTCACCGAGCTTGAGCTGAAACCCTTAAGCCCCTTCTACATCATGGCGACGGGGCGATGGCAACTCGCACGCGCCGGAGACACGCCCAACGGCCGCTTCACGCTCATCTTCCGCCGCACGGCCGCCGGCTGGCGCATCGTCCACGACCACACGTCCTCGTCCGACACGAACTGAAAGACCGGAGAGGCGGCGCGACTCTCGGGCGAGCGCAGCGCGCTGAAAACAATCCGTTGACAAGGAACAGGCGCGCGCGTACTCTACGCATGTTTCTTCACAAGGGCGTCTTTTAGCTCGAACGCATTAGGGGCTCTCTCTTCCAAAGTCAGCGGACAGTCAGTCCGTCTTCTTGAATCTCACGCGGCCGCTGGCACTGCCGACTAGGCCCACCGCGCTCAGGCGCACGCCGCCGATTTCCCCGACTTCTCCGAATGCGCGGACGCGCAGCGCGTCACTTACCGAACGAACCTCTCGAAAGGAGCAGTCATGTCACAGCACATCAACCAACAAATTAAATCGACGGGGGTTGCGCAAGTCATCGTCGTCCTCAAGTCGCCCGGCTCAGCCGCCGCCGCCGCGCCGCCCGCCGCGGCCACGCGCGCCGGAGCGTCCGCGCCCAAGACCGGGGCCGCCGCCGGCGCGAGCCCTCTCGCCGGTCTGATGAAACACTTCAGCTCTTCCGAGTTGAGCATCAACAGCCAACTCGCCGACGCGGGCCACAAGAGGGTCGCGGGACTCTTCAACGCCGGAACGTCCGCCAGCATGAAGGCCGGCGCGGTCAAGAAGGTCACGCCCCCGCCGCCCGTCCAGATTTACCCGAACCTCGGCATCATGCTCGGCACGGTTTCGCGCGACGGCCTCTCCGGTCTGCGCTCGGACGACCGCGTGGCGAGTGTGACGGGCGCGCCCTTGTTCCGTCCCATCTGGCCCGAGCGCATCGCCGCCGCCAAGATGACGACGCAGGTCACTTGGGGCATCAGCACGCTGGAAGTAGCACGACTCTGGAAGGAAGGACTGACGGGCAAGAACATACTCGTCGGCCACCTCGACACCGGGGCGGACGGCAAACACCCGACGCTCAAGGCGGCCATTAAGCATTTCGCCGAGTTCGATTCGTTCGGCCAAATCGTTTCGCCGACGCCGAAGCCCTTTGACACTGACGAACACGGGACGCACACGGCGGCGACCATCGCCGGACGCCCCGTCGGCGGCAAGCACGTCGGCGTCGCACACGAGGCCGAGCTGGCGAGCGCCATCGTCATCGAGGGCGGCAACGTCATCGCGCGCGTGCTCGGCGGGATGGACTGGTCGCTGTCGAGGGGCGTGCGCATCCTGAACATGTCGCTCGGCTTCCCCGGCTTCTTGGAGGACTTCATCCCGATTACGCAAATCCTGCGCGCGCGCGGCGTCCTGCCCGTCATGGCGGTCGGGAACGAAGGGCCGGCGACGAGCCGCTCGCCGGGCAACTACGCGACGGTCATCTCGGTCGGCGCGCACGACAGCAACGGCGTCGTCGCCGACTTCTCTTCGAGCCAGCGGTTCAAGCGCAAAAAAGACCCCATCGTCCCCGACCTCGTCGCGCCGGGGGTGGCGACCATTTCGGCCAAGCCCGGCGGCGGCTATCAGGAGATGGACGGCACGTCGATGGCGACGCCGCACATGGCGGGACTCGCCGCGCTGCTCTATCAGGCGCGACCCGACGCGACGGTCGCGCAGGTCGAGCGGGCCATCTTCCGCTCCTGCGTGCGCAGGCCGGGGATGCCCCTCGAACGCGGCAACCGAGGCATCCCGAACGCCGTCCGCGCCCTCCGCGAACTGACCGGCATCAACCTCGCTTCGGGAACGAAGGGGAAGAAGGTAGAGGTCGGCGGCGCGGGGAAGAAGACCACGAAGAAGGGCGCGGCCAAGAAGGGCGGGAAGAAGCGCGCGAGTAAGAAGTCCGCGAGCAAGAAGCGTTAAAACGCCGGGGGCGTGCGCGCGCCGCAACGTGTACGCGCGGGCGGGAATGTCTGGACGGTCATTCCCGCCCGCGCCACCCCATGCGCTCGCGTGCGAAGCGGCGCGCGCTCCCCTTGGAGTAGTGTCCTAGTTTGAAACTGAGAGGTTGAGAATGAAAGCCGACGTCAGGTGATAAAATGCTGCGGCCGGGTTTTCGTCTCACACGCTGCTGTAGCTGTCCCCGCCGATCAACCGCGCGAACTCCTTCCTCACCGTCTGATAGCACTCACACGACGCCGCCTCCAGCCCCGCGCGGTCGCGGATGGTGATGTGGCCGCGTTTGTATCTAATCAAGCCCCCGACCTGAAGCCCGCCCGCGGCCTCGGTGACGCCCGCGCGCCGCGTGCCGAGCATGTCGGCGATGAACTGCTGCGTCAGTCTCAACTCGTCGGAGTGCGCCCTGTCCTGACACATCAGCAGCCAGCGCGCCAGCCGCTTGTCCGTGGAGTGTGCGCGGTTGCAGGCGGCCGTCTGCGCGATCTGCGTGATGAAGGCTTGCGTGTAGCGCAGCAGCATGTCCTGAAGCTGCCCGCCCTTGCGGAACTCCCGCCCGAGCAGGCCGACGCGCATCCGCAGCCCGTCGCCCGGCAGTTGCACGACGGCGAGGAGCGGCGTGCTGACGCTGCCGAGAAAGACGGAGACTCCGAACATGCCTTCGTTGCCGACCATCCCGACTTCCACGCTCCCGCCGTTCTCGAAAGTGGAGACGAGCGAGACCGTCCCACGGTTGGGGAAGTAGACGTGCGTGACCGTCTCCTCGGGGTGACAGAGGACTTCGCCGACCGAAAGTTTGACGGGCTCTAAATCGGGTGAGAGGCGGTCGTATTCCGCGCGCGTCAGCGCGTTCAGGATTCTATTCGCGGTGGCCGGTGGTGATTCTACGAGGGTAGACATCGGTAGCCTTTCTGTTTGCAGACACGTTGCATAAGACAGCACGCGGCAAAAGGAGAGGCATTTAGGCTGACCTAATGTCGTATGGAGCTTTTCTAAAGAACTGTTCTGAGCGCGGGGGCAGTTTATCACGCTATGTTCGGAATGAACATAGCTGCGTGCGAATCGCACATAGCGCGGAGGCTTCTCAGGAGACCGGGCAGACAAATGGTCTTTGATGTGCCATAGTGACTTATTGCGAATGGTGATGGTAACGAAGGGAAGCACATGTCAGATGGCATAGGGGCGACAATCTTTCTAATCGAGGAAGACAACGAGACACGATCTTTACTCAGAGAAAGTCTACAAAGGTACGGCTACCGGGTAATCGTCGCGGTTGACGAAGAGGACGCGCTGCAAAGGATGGACGACGGGGGCGGGCAAGCCGACTTGGTGCTCATCAACCTCGTCGGCAAGCGGCCGCAAGAAGTCTTGGAGGTGGGGCGGCGAATCCGCGAACACTCCAAAAACGACGGACACACCCCGCTCGTCGTGCTAGCCGAGCGTTACGGCCCGGACTTGGAAGGCACGGACGATAATGTCTCAGGGAACGATTGGATAACCTACCCCGAAGACGCCGAGCAGTTGGAGAGGCTGCTCGCCCGCCTCCTCGGCGAATCACCAAGTTAGGACATTACCCCCTTGGCGCAACGTAGGTTCGCCCGCGCGCGCGTGTTAGAATCGCGTGCAATGCATCTCACGCCGAAGGCGAGGCCGCGAAGATTTTGAAGAACGCGCGCCCGAAGATTGACCCGCACCTGCTCGCGCAACTCGACCGCGTCGCGGCCGGCGAAGAGCCGGTCGAAGCCGTGTTCATGCTGCGGCCCGCGGCGCGCGCGCAGGTCGCGGCCGTGCCGGGGATGACCGAAAAACTCACGAACGAAGTCCTCAATCGCGTCAGGGAGAAGACGGACACGAGCGAGCAGCGCCTCAACATCTTCCACAACCTCGGCATGTTCGTCATCTCCGCCCCCGCGCGTTTCGTGCGCGAGCTTCTGTCGCAGCCCGAAATAGCGTCGGCGATTGCCAACCAGCAGCCCGAGAGCGCCGCCATCCCACTGCCCAAAGCTAAGCCGTCTAAGAAAACCGAAGCGCGCGGCCGCCCTGCCTCGGCTTCAAAAAAGTCGAAGAAGGCACGCGCGCGTCCCGCCGGGGGCTCGCGTTCGGGCGGTAGTAAGACGGGCGGGTAAACGTCCGCGCGCAACGATTGGCCGCTCCTCACTTCGAGTCAGCGACATTAAAATTTTTCAGGTCGGAGCGCTCACGTTGAAGACGCAAACGCTCATCGTCGTCGGCTGCAAACAACTCGTCACACTCCACGGCCCGAAGCGACCGCGCGTGGGAGACGAGTTGCGCGAGCTTTCGGTCATCGAAGACGGCGCAATGCTTGTGCGCGACGGGCGCATCGAGCGCGTGGGGACGCGCGCCGAGATAGAGCCTCTCGTTGACGCCGCGTGCGAAGTGTTCGACGCGGGTCGTCGGGTCGTCGCGCCGGGCTTCGTCGACGCGCACGCGCACCCGGTCTTCGCCGGCGACCGCGCCGACGAGTTCGAGCGACGCGCGGGGGGCGCGACCTATCAGGAGATTGCGGCGGCGGGCGGCGGCATACGCTCGACCGTCAGGCGCACGCGCGCGGCCTCGGAGCAGGAGTTGTTCGAGGCGGCGCGGCGGCGCGCGGAGTGGTTTCTGCGGACGGGGACGACGACCGTCGAGTCGAAGTCGGGCTACGGCCTGTCGGTCGAGGACGAGCTGAAGATTTTGCGCGTCACGCGACGCCTCGACGCGGAGACGCCGCTCACGTTCGTCCCGACCTTCCTCGGCGCGCACGAGATTCCGGAAGAGTATCGCGAGCGGCGCGCGGAGTACGTCGATTTGGTCGTCGGCGAGATGCTTCCGCGCGTCGCCTCGGAGCGGCTCGCGGAGTTCTGCGACGTGTTCTGCGAGGAGCGCGTCTTCACGGTCGAGGAGTCGCGCGAAATCTTGCTGGCCGCGCGTCGCGCCGGCCTCGGTCTTCGACTGCACGCCGACCAGCTCTCGCTCTCGGGCGGCGCGCGACTCGCCGCCGAGCTGCGAGCGGCGACGGCCGACCACCTCGAACACACGGACTCGGCGGGCATCGCGGCGCTCAAACGTGCGGGCGTGCAGCCCGTGCTTTTGCCCGGCTCGGTCTACGCGCTCGGCTCGACGAAGTATCCGTCGGCGCGCGAGATGATCGAAGCGGGGCTGGCCGTCGTCTTGGCGACCGACTTCAACCCCGGCTCTTCGCCCACGCCCTCGATGACGATGATTCTCTCGCTCGCCTCGACGCAGATGAAGATGACGCCCGCCGAGGCTCTGACGGCCACGACCGCCAACGCCGCGCATAGCCTCGGGCGGGGCGACTCCATCGGCACGCTCGAAGCGGGGAAGCGCGCAGACTTCGTCGTCCACGATTGCGCGGACTGGCGCGAGCTGGCCTACTTCTTCGGCGTCGAGCACGCCCACGCGACCTTCACCGGCGGGCGTTGCGCGTACCTTCGCGGCGGTTAAAGTAAAGCCACAAGCTAGCGGTCGAAAATAATGGTTGACGCACGATTTGTAGTCTTTTATTATCGCCTCAACACTGGAAAGGAGGTGATCCTAAAACGTATGAGTTCTAATCACAGTGAGGTGGCTGAAGCCTGACAGAGCTTCGGACGGCGCTATCGGGAGGTCTTTACAGGACTCCGTCCGAAGCGGCGACCCACTACAGAAATAAGTGAGCAGGTCGGGAAGGCTAATCCCATCAGTTCACCGGAAGGCCCGCCACACAAGGCGGGCCTTCTTCTTTCTACTCAACCGCTTGCGGGGATGGCTTCGGCGACCGTGAAGCCGTCTCCGACCCCGTTGGCGGACTTTTGGCGGAGTGCAAATTCAAGCACCTCGCCGCGACCCTCTAGCCGACTTACAGCGACCTCTACCGCATCGGGCGAGGCGTGGCTGTAGACGGCGGACATCTTGGGGCTTGAATGGCCCATGAGGGCCATGATGGTGTAGGGGTGAATGTTTCTGTCCTGAAGCCGCGTGGCGAACGTGTGCCGCAGGGAATGAAGTGTAATACCGTTGGGCGTGTGCAGGCCGTAAGGAATCCCGACCAACTCACAAGCCTTCATGAACCCGTCGCGTAGGGACGTGAAATTAACCCCCGTGCGTGGGCTGGCGAGGTTCTGTGCGCTCGGTTCAGGACGTGAAGGTGTGGAATCGCACGGACTGTTGCGGCGAACGCCTCTCGGACTTCTACGTCCTCGTCTCCGACACGCCGTTCGCCTCGACCGGCCTCCAAGCGGCGCTCGCGCAAGCCGGCGTTGGGGCGTATCGCAAAACGGGCGCGGTCGGCGCGCAGACGACCGTCTCGGTCGGGCGCACGGGCCGCTACGTGAGAATCCAG
>DASUNL010000048.1:0-2756 GCA_036277175.1 Pyrinomonadaceae bacterium
GCCGTCGCGGCGCGCGCGTGCGCGTCGGGTCGCGCGCGGACGAGCGTGACCAGACGGAGCGCGGCCGTGGCGGCGACGCCCGCGCTCACGAGAAAAGCTACGCGCGCGCCCGCCAGTTTCCAGAGCGCGCCCATCAAAAGCGACGCGGGCAGGACTGTAATGCTGAAGGCGAGATTATACAAGCCGTAGGCCGTCCCGCGCTCGTCCGCCCGGACGAGGTCTGCGACGAGCGCCTTCTCCGCCCCCTCGGTCAGCCCGAAGTAGACGCCGTAGAGCAGAAAGAGCGCCCACGCCTCGCCGACCGACGAGACGTAGGCGAAGCCGCAGTAGACGGCCGCGTAGAGCACCCAGCCCGCGACGATGAGCCGCTTGCGCCCCAGACGGTCGGAGAGGTCTCCGCCCGCGAGCGAACTGAGGGCCTTCGAGACGTGAAGCGCCGCCCACAGTAGAGGTATCGAGGCCGCGCCGACGCCCGCTTCCTGCGCGCGCCGCAGGATAAAAAGGTCTGACGAGTTCGCCAGCGTGAAGAGCGCGAGGACGGCGAGGAAGCGTTTGAAGTTCGAGTCGAGCCCGCGCAGAGAGAACCGAGTCGGCACGGGCGCGACGCGCGCCAAGTCCGTACGCTCTTCGCGTCTCGACTCGCGCACGACGAAGGCCGCGACGAGGACGGCCGCGAAGGCTGGGACGGCCGCGACGAGGAAGAGGAGACGGAGGTCTGCGAGCGTCGGCGCGTTCTTGTTCTCGGCGACGAAGTAGAGTACGACGAACCCGATGAGCGGGCCGGCGACCGCGCCCGCGTGATCCATCGCGCGGTGAAAGCCGAAGGCGAGCCCGCGCTCGTTGGGCGCGGCCGCGTCGGCGATCATCGCGTCGCGCGGCGCGCTGCGGACGCCTTTGCCGACGCGGTCGGCGAGGCGGAGGGCGAGCACCTGCGGCCACGTCGAGGCGAGGGCGAGAAGCGTCCGCATCGCGCCCGCGAGCGCGTAGCCCGCGACGACGAGACCTTTGCGGCGTCCGCGCCGGTCGCTCAGGTATCCGGCGAAGAGTTTGAGGAAGCTTGAGACCGATTCGGCCGCGCCTTCGATGAGGCCCATCGCGAGCGGGGTCGCGCCCAAGGCCGTCAGGAAGACGGAGAGGAAGGGGTAGATGATTTCGCTCGAAGCGTCGTTGAGGAAGCTGACCGCGCCGATGGCGAGGACGTTCGAGGGCAGACGCCGGTAGCGACCGACGAAGTCGCCCGGCGGCGGCGTCGCATCGGCCGCGACGGGTTCGGCCGACCGTCTCGCGTCGCCCGCGCCCTCGTCTTCGGCGACGCCGCGCGCCCGTTCGGCGGCGTCCGTTTCCGTCTCCCCCATCCCGTCGCCCGTCCTAACGCTTGCGACCCGGCGCGCTCGTTTTCCGCTCCGGCTGCCGGGGCGCGACCGCGTCGCCCGGCGAGTACCACCACCACGCGACGCCGCCCGCGAGCATGAGCAGCACCAGCACGCCGAGGAGGACGAGACGCACGGCCCACTTCACCGCGCTCTTCGTGAGAAAGTAGGCGACGCCCGCCACGACCAGCAGGACGACGACGAGGACGGCAGCGATTTCCATAAAGAAGCAATCAGCGTTCAGCAGTCAGCTTTCAGCTTTTTGTCTGTTAGCGCGCGGGTCTAATTCCAACGGAAGCGACAGCTCGCGGCGAGTCGGTTTTAAGTTGACTGCTGAGTGCTGACCGCTGAACGCTCTTTCTTGTAGCTCGCGCGGACGACCGTCTTGATGTTGCCGCGCACGTTGAAGTCGCCTTCGACTTGGACTTCGAGGGGGTCGCAGGCCGCGACGAAGTCTTCGAGGATGACGTTGACGACGTGCTCGTGGAAGATTTTCACTTCGCGGAACGAGTTGAAGTAGAGCTTCAGACTCTTCAGCTCGACGCAGCGCTCGCCGGGCACGTACTCGATGCGGAAGGTGGCGAAGTCGGGGAAGTCGGAGAACGGGCAGACGCAGGTGAACTCGGGTATCTCGAAGCGTATCCGCACCTCGCGCCCGACGAACTCGTAGGCGAACGTGTCGAGCGGGTAGAGGTTCATCTCCGCGCGCGGCGTCGAGCGGATGTCCAAGCCCTGCTGGTTAACTTCGGGCAAAGTCGTCTCGGTCACAGCGGCCATCTCTTAAAAAAACTCCTTCGCGGCTTCGGGAGCACAAATCTTAACCGACCGCGAGCGCGCTCACCAAACGCCCGCGCGAGCCGTGCGCGCCGCCGCCTCGTTCCTTTCGTATTTATCGTTTGCCATAATGGGACGATGAAGGGCAAAGAGAAAAGAGCAGACAAGGCTTCGTTCGCGCGGGCCGAGTTAAAGGTCTTCGCCGTCGCGCTCGTCGCGCTCTTTCTTACCTGCGCGCCGCCGCAGGCCGTCGCGCAGGGGAAGGCGGAGCGCGCGGGGCGCGTGCGGAAATCTTTCGAGGGCATGGTTGACGTCGGCGGCTGCCGCCTCTTCGTGCGCTGCGCGGGCGAGGGCGCGCCGACCGTCGTCATGGAGGCGGGGCTCGCCAGCCCCTCGACCGACTGGGACAAGGTCGCGCCCGAGGTCTCGCGCACGACGCGCGTCTGCACTTACGACCGCGCGGGCGCGGGCCGCAGCGACGCGCCCGCGAAGCCGCGCGCCCCGCTCAAGGTGGTCGAGGACTTGCGCGCGCTTCTCGCGCGGCGCGGCGAGCGCCCGCCCTTCGTCCTCGTCGGCCACTCGTTCGGCGGGCTGTTCGCCGCCCTCTACGCC
>DASUNL010000049.1:0-2078 GCA_036277175.1 Pyrinomonadaceae bacterium
CCTGCTTCTGCTCCGGCGACTTGTCGCCGCCCTCGCCCTGCGGCGCGGCCTGCGTCGCGTTGAGCAGGCGCGAACGCGCCTCGGCGATCTGGCCGAAGACCTCCTGCTCCTGCACGCCCGCCGCCTTCGCCGCCTCGAACAAGTTCGGGATCAGGTCGGCGCGCCGCTGCAACTGGTTCTCGACGCCCGACCACTTGGCACGCACGTTCTGCTGTTTCGCCTGAAGCGTGTTGTAGCCGCAGCCGCTCAACGTCGCGCACGCGAGCGCGACGAGCGCCAACAGCAGAAACCTTCTCTTACTCATCTCTTAAACCCTCCTACGGTTCTTTCTAAGAAGACAACACGGGCGGCCCGGCCGTCAATCCCCCGCGCCCTTCGCACCCAAGTCCAGACTGTCAATCGACTCGACGACCTCTTCGATCTGCGCCATGTAGGCTGCGAAAAGCTCGTGCGCCTCGCGCTCTTCGAGCACGACGCCGTCGCCCGACTCGCGCAGCGCGAAGACGCGCGCGAACGGTTCGGGGTCGAGTCTCAAATGACGCACCGTCGCCTCGACGATGTCGCGCTTCATCACGGGCGGCGTGAGGCCGTGCAGTATCAGCACCGGCGCGAAGAGCGTCGCGAAGCTCGACAGACTTTCGCTCATCAAATCCTGCAAACGCTCGGTCGAGACCGACGCCGGGATGTAGAGCCGGCGCAGTTGCAAAAGCTTGCTACGCAGCTCGTACTCGGTCTGGTGGCGCAGGTTCGCATCCGAGATGACGAACGACTCGAACGGGTCGCGGCCGTAGAGCACGACGCGCGCGCGCTCCATCTGATGAAACTCGATGGGGAAGACGTCGGCCGCGTCGCGCAGCTCTTCGGTCGTGAAGTAGACGGGCAGAGGGTGTCCGAGCCTCCGCCACTCGCGCATCGGCGCTTGCGCGAGCCGCAGGTCTTCGGGCGTGATGCGTTCGAGCGCGATTAAAAGATTGTAGTCCGAGCGCAGTTCGACGTGGTCGCCCGCGGCGGCCGAGCCGTAGAGCACGACCGACGCCAAGTTCTCGCCGTGCGTCGCGCGCAAGTCACCGATCAAGTGGTTGAATGCGTCCTGTGCGACCTTCTTCGTCATCGTCACCTCTTACCACTCGCCGCCGGCCCCGCCGCCGCCGAAATCGCCGCCGCCGCCGAAGCCTCCGAAGCCGCCTCCTCCGCCTCCGCCCCAACCCGAGGACGAGCCGCCGCCTCCGCCCCAGCCGCTCGAACGGCCGCCGCCGCCCATGTTGCTAAAAAGATTCGCGAGCAGCAGCGCGTTCAGGCAGCCGCCCCCGCCGCCGCCCCACCCGCCTCCGCCCCTTCGGCCGCCGCGCGACATCAAGGAGATGATGATGAGCGCGACGATGGCGATGATGCAGCACGCGCCGATGCTCAGACCGCCATCGGCGTTGCGCGTCGTGCGGCGGGTCGTGCGCTCGGGCTGCGGGCGGTAGGCGCGACTGCGGTCGATGCCCTCGACGCTGAAGTTGCGTTTCTCGGCGAGCGTCGCGACGAAGGTCTCGACGGCGTTGGTTAACCCGCCGCCGTAGTCGCCGGCGCGGAAACGCTCGACCATCGTGCGCCGCTGAATCTCCCCGATGAGTCCGTCGGGGAGGTCGCCTTCGAGGTGGCGACTGACCTGCGTGAAATACTTTCGGTCGTCGACGGCGACGAGCGTAATCATCCCTTTGCGCTCGCCCTCCTTCGACCCGATGCCGCACCCGCGCGCGATTGCCAACGTGTACTCGAAGGTGGGCTGCCCCCCCGTCGTCCGCACGGTTACGACGGCGTACTCGATGTCGGCGCGCTCCTTAAGATTCGCGAGTATCGCCTCCAGCCGTTGCTCGGTCGCGTCGTCCATGATACCCGCCTGATCGTGGACGTAGGCTTCCGAGCGCGGGAGCGGGCAAGTAGGCGCGACCTGCGCGCGCGCGGCCGTGGCCGCGGCGAGGCACACGAAGAGCGCCAAGAGTAAAGCGCGAAGATTGACTGACAGTCGGGTTCGCATCGGTTGAGTGATGATAGCAACAAGACGCTGCCCACGGCGAGCGCGCAAAGCGTCA
>DASUNL010000050.1:0-14685 GCA_036277175.1 Pyrinomonadaceae bacterium
CGGACTTTTGCGGCGACGCGGACGGCGTCGGCGAAGCGGACTGCCGAGACCTCGCGCCGCGACTTCCGGCGCGCGGCAAGTCTCGCACGCGCATCTCGGCGGTGAGGACTGCGTTCGTTCCCGTCCATGCGAAGACGAGCGTCGGGCCTGTGCGAATCATCTGCGGGAAGCCGCTTGAGCGCGCCGCGCCCGAAGGCGCGACGGTCACGGGCGCGGACGCCGTGCCGTCCGCACGCACGCGCCGCGCGCGCAACTGCGCGCCGCCCTCGCCTCGCTCAATCCAACTGACGACCGCGTCGCCGTCTTCGAGCAGCACTACGTCGGCGCGGCCGACCGGGTCTGCGTCAGAGACTTCGACCGCGCGTCCGAAGGTCGCGCCCGCGTCGCGCGAGAAGGCGAGTCGGACGCGCGGACGCGCGTCGTCGCCCATCGTGAACCACGCGACCGCGACGCGGCGGCCCGAGGCCGCGACCGAAGGGCCGTTGACCGGGCACGAATCGACGCGCCAGTTGTCCGCACTCACGGTCGCGGGCGTCGTCCAGCGCCCGGCGCGCAGGCGCACGATTGAGATGTCGCGCCCCTCGCGCTCGGAGCGGTCGCGGTAGACGACGACCGGGCCTTCCGAAGTCACGGCGGCCGAGGTCTGGCAACACTCGCAGACGCGCGCGTCGAGAAGCGTCTCGGCCTCGACCTCGAACGTGTCGCCGCGCGGCCTGAGCGTCGCGTAGCGCAACGTCATGTCACCTTGTCCGTGTCCCGCGTGAGCGTGCGCGCCCTCGCGCGGAGCGGGCGGCTTCATCTCGCGCCCGTCGAGCCAGATGGCGGCGAGCCTCCCGTCGCGCCCGCGTCGCGCCGCGCCCGCCGGGAACATCGAGACAAAGCCGTGCTCGGTCGGCGTGCCGTCGCGGTGCGGTCGCAGAGGCTCGCCCCACGTCCGCCCTCCGTCCTTCGAGCGCGCGACGAGGATGTCGGTGGCGTAAGCGAGGCTCGTCGGCGCGTCGGGGCGGACGCGCCATTGCGCGGCGAGCGAGCCGTCCGCGAGCACGACGAGCGAAGGGAAGTCGGCCCAGTTGACGAACCAACGCGCGCCCTCGGCGACGGTGTGCGGACGCGACCAAGCGCCCCCGCCCGGCTCGCGTGTCGCAAACCGCAACGCGAAACGCCCGTCGCCGAGCCGCTCAATCCAGCTCAGGTAGACGCGCCCCGCGTCGTCCGTCGTAAGGTTCGGCTGCCCGCTCCCCTGCGCGGCGGGCGACGTGACTTCGCGCACGACGACTCCTTGCGCCGACGCGCAGGCCGCGAGCGAGAGAAGTAGAAACGTCGTCCGTAGTGGAAGCGTCGCCCGCGACAGTAGAAGCGTCGCCCGCGACGGACGCGCGCGCGCGTGCCACTTGAGAGCCGCGACGAGTGCGGCCGCTTCGGTCAGCAAGCTTTTCATCATTCGACCGAGTAATAACCCGAAGGCGCGTGCGGCCGCAAGGTCGGACGGTCGGCGGCGCGGGCTTAATTTGCCGTCCCGGCATGGAAGAACGGGCTGATTGGCCGTTTCCAGAGACTATAAAATTCCGTTCGGGGCGGGCCGTGGGTGTGTTATAACCTGTAGCCCGATTAACCCAGACACACGTTTCCAAGACGAAGGAGCCCGCGATGCCGTCAAGAAGTCGCCTCGTAATCGTCCCCGTCCTGCTCCTGCTGGGGCTCGCGCTCGCGGCCTACGCGCCCGCGCCCGCCTCCACGGATAGCGGCCGGACGCAGCAGCCGCCGCCGCCCACGACGCAGCAGCCGCGCCCGCCCACCGTCTCGGTCGAGGCCGACACGCAGGTCGTCACCGTCTGCGCCGATAACGAGTCGTCGGGCCAAGTGCGCCTGCGCGCCGTCGGCAACAGCCCCGACGGCAACGCGCTGCGCTACAGTTGGTCTGTCAGCGGCGGTCGCGTCACGGGCGACGGCACGGACGTCGTGTGGGATTTGACGGGCGCGCAACCCGGAACCTACACGGCGACCGTCAACGCCGAGAGCGGCCCGTCGGGCGACCCGCTTTGTCAGGCCTTCGCCTCGACGCGCGTCATCGTCCGCAACTGCCCGCCGCCGCGCCCCTTCTGCCCGAACATCTCCATCTACTGCCCCGACACGGTCGCCGTCGGTCAGCCCCTGACCTTCAACGCCAACGTCGGCGGCGGCACGCCCGGCATCACGCCGACTTATCGTTGGACGGTCTCGGAGGGAACGATTACGAGTGGGCAGGGCACGACCTCCGTCACGGTTGACACGGCGGGCCTCGCCGGCCGACCCCTGACGGCGAAGGTCGAGGTCGTCGGCTACGAGCTCGACTGCGCGGCCTCCTGCACGACGCAGATACCCGCGCCCATCAGGCCGGATCGGAGCGACGAGTTCGGCAACATCGCGCGCGACGACGAGAAGGCGCGTCTCGACAACTTCGCCATCGCGCTCCAGAACCGCCCCGGCGCGCAGGGCCACGTCCTCGTCTACTCGGGCCGCACGAGCCGCGCGGGCGAGGCCGAGCGCCGCGCCCAACGCATACGCGACTATCTCGTCAACACGCGCGGCATCGATGCGTCGCGCGTCGTCACGCTCGACGCCGGACAGCGCGAAGAGGTGACCATCCAACTCTGGATCGTCCCCGCCGGCGCGGAGCCGCCTCGGCCGTAAGCGATTTCCAACCCAACCCCCGACGGACGTTTGAAAGGCGCGCTCTTCATGTTTGAAGGGCGCGCCTTTGATTCAGCCGCGACGATAGCTTCTCGTAACGGATGGCGCGTTACTGGGTGAGCGAAGGGTTGGGAAACAACTTGGCGGCGCACGACGCCGCGCAAGTCGACTTCGGCCGGGTCGGCAAAGCCGGAAAGCCTCAAGCCAGAAGGGTCAGTGCTAGGGCGCGTGAGGCCGCTTCCGACGTTGACTCGCCAAACTCCCGCTAACCTCTAGCATCAGATAGGAACGTCAGACATGCCCCGCATCCCCCACGGCGCGTCCCTGCGCCTCGAAGCTTTGCACGCCGTCATCGCGGCCGTACACGAGGTCGCGTCGAACGTCTCTCTGCCGTTCAACTTCATCGCCCAACATCTACTGACCGACTTCGGCTACATGTTCGACGACCTGCAAAATCAACCGGGCAGCTTGCTGCCCGATTCCACGGACGCCGAGGTCAGGAGGACGGTCGATAATCTCAAGCGCCTCGGCGCGACGATGATGGACACGGGCCAAGCCCCCGACTCGGCCATCCCCGCGCTCTACACCTATTTCGGCCAGTTCGTCGCTCACGACATCTCGTTCGAGGCGGAGTCGCGTGACCTGAGCGACCCGACGCTCAAGCCCTTGACCGCCGACGAGGTCAGGCGAGGCATTAAAAACACGCGCACCGCCACGCTAGACCTCGACAGCGTCTACGGCAACGAACTCTTCAATCTGATTCCGCGCAAAAGCCAGAAGCCAGACCATCTGAAGCTCGGCCCCCTCTCGCCCTCCGGCTTCCCGCCCGCCGACGGCGAAATCTTCAACGACGTTCCGCGCGAGGGCTACAACTATAACGACTACATGCACGACCGCGCGGCCATCATCGGCGACCCGCGCAACGACGAAAACGTCATCACCTCGCAACTCCACGTCGCGTTCCTCCGCGCGCATAACGCCCTCGTCGATGAAGAAAAGTTGACCTTCAATCAGGCGCGTATCGTTCTCAGGCAGCACTTCCAGTGGGTCGTGCTCGACGACTACCTGAGGCGCATCGCAGACCCCGCAGTCGTCGACGAAGTCCTCGCCGACCCGCGTCCGGTCTACGACCCTTCGGACTCCGATTTCTTCCTGCCGCTCGAATTCAGCATGGCGGCCTACCGCTTCGGGCACGCCATGATCAGGGAGAGTTACCACTACAACCACGCATTCAACAACGGGCTGAAGGCGCGCCTCGGTCAACTCTTCATCCCCCTGGAGGATGACTGGCGGACTCTTCCCGACCAGTGGGTGATCGGGTGGGAAAACTTCGTGGACGACGGAAGGAATATGGCCCGCCGCATAGACACGCAACTCGTCGAGCCGCTGTCGAAGCTCCTAGGCGGAGATAGAAAGCCTTTGAAGAACGAGATGGCCCGCCTCGCCGTGCGCAACCTCCTGCGCGGCTACATGCTGAGGATGCCCACGGGTCAAGCGGTCGCGCGCGCGCTCGGCCGCGTGCCGTTGACGGAGGCGGAGATAGAAGGCGCGGCCGCGCATCAGGAGCAGCGGACGGTTCTGCGCGACTCGGGGTTCACCGAGAACACGCCGCTCTGGTTCTACATCTTGGCCGAGGCCGCGCACACGCGCGCGCGGGCGGAGGAGGAGGACAGGCAGGTGGATCATCTCGGCCCGGTCGGCAGTCGCATCGTCGCCGAAGTGCTCGTCGGTTTAATACGCAGGAGTCAGGATTCCATCCTGCGCGTCGACGGTTGGGAGCCTACGCTGCCGAAGGAGGGAGACCGTTTCAAGCTGCCCGACATTCTACGCCTCGCGGGAGTTTTGGGCTGACGACTCGCCGCGCGGCGCGAGCGCGATTCAATCATTTCGGTCATCGACTTTCCCGGCGCGCACACGACGGATAGGGGTCGCGTCCGGCAAGAAGGAGAGAACATGTCAATTTCGAGCAACATTCAGGAAATAGTTAACCGGGTCGAAGCCGAGTTAAACGCGACGAGCGACGCGGAGGGAGGCCCTTCGTCGGAGACCGCCGCGACGCTGCACGTGCTTTCGATTGGGGCCATACACGGCGGCAACGCATCCGTGGAGTGGAGAGACTACATGAGTCTCTTCGCTAAAACGCCGGAGGAGCTGGCGCGCCTGATACCCACGGACGGGACTGAAGGCGACGCCTCGATGCGTGAGGCGAGGGCTTACCTCGTCAGAAACGGCGTGTGCGGGCCGGGCACGATTATGACGCTCCCGACGACCGTCACGACCAAGCTCGACCTGTAGGCTCGCGCCGAAGCGGCGTCGCGTCGAACCAGATGTCTCAAGCACTTTCACAGTCGCTCGGCGGCGAGTGGGAAGGACTCTGCGCGCTCTACCTGCCGGTGACGGCCGAGGGGTCTATCTGGCGTTACAGCCGCGCGCCCGCACCGGACGACCCCGAACAGGGTTGGAAGCTGCACGTCTCTTCCACCATCCTCGCGGCGAACAAGGTGATGGCTGCGGTCGCGCCGTTTCTGCGCGACCGCGGCATCATGTTCAAGGCTCCGTCGACGCTCCGCGAGTTGGACAGAATCAACTGCGGCCTCTTCTACGGCTACGGACAAGTCGGGAAGTTCATCACCGTCTACCCGCGCTCCGCCGCCGAGGCCGTCGACGTGGCGCGAGGGCTAGACCGTTTGACGAGCGGGATGCGCGCACCGGCCGTGCCCTTCGACCTCAGGTATCGTCCGGGCAGCAGCGTCTACTACCGCTACGGCGCGTTCAAATTCGCCGAGCTTGAGAACCCGGACGGCACGCGGACTCCGGCCTTGAAAGACCCGGACGGCAACCTCGTCCCCGACCGTCGCGAAGGCGCGGCGGCCAAGCCGGATTGGGTCGCCGACCCGCTCGCCGCGCCCCCAAGCGAGGCCGACGACGCGCCGCTCGCAAGCCCGCTTCAGACGACCTTCCGAGTCTTCCGCGCCCTCACGCAGAGGGGCAAGGGCGGCGTCTACAAGGCCGTGGATATGAGCACGGGCGCGCCGCGTTTTTGCGTCGTCAAGGAGGGACGAAGGGACGGCGAGATACAGTGGGACGGGCGCGACGGACGCTGGCGCGTCGAGCACGAGCAGCGCGTGCTCCATTCGTTACGCGCGGCGGGCGTGGACGTGCCGCGCGTCTATTCGTCGTTCGAGTTGGAGGGCAACTACTATCTGGTCACGGAATTCGTCGCGGGCGCGACTCTGCAATCGCTGCTCGACGCGCGGCGGAGAAGGCTCTCGCTCCCGCTCGTGGCGCGTTACGGCGTCAAGCTCTTGGCGCTCGTCGCGCGCATCCACGCGGCCGGATGGGTCTGGCGCGACTGCAAGCCGTCGAACATCGTGGTGACGTCGGCGGGCGAGTTGAGGCCGCTCGATTTCGAGGGCGCGTGCCCCGTCAATCGTCCCGACCCCGTGCCTTGGGCGACGCCGCCGTTCATCCCGCCGGAGAGCAGAACCGAAGGGCAACGGTCGTCCGGCGCGGGTGATGACCTCTACGCCTTGGGCGCGGTCATCTATCTTTTGCTCACCGGGCAACTGCCGACCGAAGCGCCGCCCGCCCCCGTTCACAGGCTGCGGCGCAACGTCCCCACGCCGCTCGGCCGACTCGTCTCGAACTTGCTCGACGCAGACCCGCGTCGTCGCCCCACGGCGAAGGACGTCTCGCGGGCTTTGACTGAACTGGCGACACCGGCGGCGGAGCGTCGGCGCGGCGCGTAGTCGTTAGCGAGTCGGCGGGCGGCGACGTTTAATTGGGCAGGGGGGGCGGCGACAGGTTGAGGCGCTGCGCGAGTTCGGCGAATCTCGCGTCCGAGCGGAGACTGTCAAACAGCGGGTCGACCGGCACGTAGATGTGCGGCCCGTATCTTTCGGCGTAAGCCTTCTCAAGCCACGCGAACGCCTCGTCCTTGCGGCCGAGTCCCATGTGAATAATCGCCAACTCCTGCGCGGGCAGGTGGTCGTGTTCGTACAACTGCTCCGCCTCGGCCAGAATTTTGAGCGCCTCCGCCCGCCTGCCGGTCTTGCCGTAAACGAAGCCGAGCGGGGCGAGGGCCAGACGCTTGTTCGCGGCGTACATCTTTTGGAAGACCTCGGTCGCCGCGTCGTCCATCCCCTGTTGGAGATAGACGTAGCCGAGCACGTAGCGCGAGGACGAGTCGTTCGGGTGCTCGTCGAGGATCCGGTTCAAACAGTCGGCGGCCTTGTCGAACTGTCGCGTGTAGTAGAAGGCGCGGCAGAAGTTCGTGTCGCCGCGCGTCGAGAACGGGTCGAGTTCCTTGGCGGCGGCGCTCTCTCTGATGAACTCGTCCCAACGGCCGGTGACGGCCAGCAGGTTTGAATAGGCGTAACGCGCCGGCGCGTAATCGGGCTTCAGGTCGAGCGCCAACTCGAACTCCCTCTGCGCCCCCTGCCAGTCCCACTCGTACCAAAGCTTAACGATGCCCAGAGAGTTGTGCGCCTCGGCCAGCGTGTCGTCAATCTCCAACGCATGCTTGGCCGCCGCGCGCGCCTTCGGCATGGCCTCACTCGGCGGCGTGTCGCCGTAGGCGACCGAGGGCAGAAGCACGTAGCACTCGGCCAGCCCGGCGTAGGCCTGCGCGTAGGCGCGGTCGAGCCGAATCGCCTCGTCGAAGTGTGCGATGGCCTGCTTGACGGTCTCCTTGTCTCTCTTGCCGAGGAGGAAGCGGCCCTCCATGTAATGCCTGAGCGCGACGGTGTTGTCGGTGCGGTGCGCGGCGAGCGCCTTCTTCTCCTCGCCGCCGAGCCACAGCAAGAGACTCGACGCCACGCGCTCGCAGACGCGCTCCTGCGCCTCGAAGATGTGCTGGTCGAGCCTGTACCTCTCGCCCCACAGGCGCGTCCCGTCGCCCGCGTCCACCATCTCGGTCTCAAGCACCAGCGACTCGCCTTGGCGGACGATGCGGCCGACGAGCACGGCGTCCACCTGTAGCTCGCGCCCGATTTGTCGCGGGTCTACCTCGCGCCCCTTGTACCCGGAGACGGCCGTGCCGGGTTTGACGCGCAGCTTCGACAGCTTTGAGAGTTTGCTGATGAGACTCTCGGTGAGGCCGTCGCCGAGATACTCGACGTTGGCGTCGGCGCTCGCGTTCGCGATGGGGAGGACGGCCAGACGTTGAACCTTCGTCAGGCGCAGGTAGGCGAAGACCGAGACGGCGACGATGAGCAGAATGAGCAGGGCGGCGGCGGCGCGCAGGCTGTTGCGGCGCGGGCGGAGGCGCGGGCGCGCGCCCGCCTGCACTTCGCCTAGCTCGTAGAGCAGCTCGCTCGTCGAAGGGTAGCGCAGCTCCTTGTCCTTCTCCTGACACTTGCGCGCGATGCGTTCGAGCGCGCGCGCGACGCCGTCGGCCAGCTCCTTGAGCGGGGGCGGTTGTTTCGTCAGGATGGCCGAGATGGTTTCGGCGCTGCTCTCGTGGGCGTAGGGGTTGCGCCCGCCGAGCATCTCGTAGAGGACGGTGCCGAAGCTGAACACGTCGCTGCGGTAATCGAGCCGCTCCGCCTTCAACTGCTCGGGGGACATGTAGGCCACCGTCCCGATAATCAGCCCGCGCTGCGTCGTCTCGCTCGGCTGCGCCCCGGCGTCGAGTAGACCCTGCTGCCGCTGCGCGAACTTGGCGAGTCCGAAGTCGAGCACCTTCACCTGCCCGCCTTCGGTGACGACGATGTTCTGCGGCTTGATGTCGCGGTGGATGATGCCGTGGGCGTGGGCCTCGGCGAGCGCGCTGACGATTTGGACGGAGAGGCTCAGCACGCGCTCCGGCTCAAGCGGCCCGGCCGCCATCAGGTGGTCGAGCGTCCGGCCCTCGACGTGCTGCATGACGATGAAGTTGTGCCCGTCCGTCTCCTCGATGCCGTGGACGGCGCAGATGTTCGGGTGGTCGAGCATGGCGACGGCCTGCGCCTCGCGCACCAGTTGTCGCTTGGCCCAGTTGTCGTCGACCAGCGTGGTGGAAATGAACTTGAGCGCGACCTTGCGGCCGAGCCGCGTGTCCTCGGCGAGGTAGACCTCGCCCATCCCGCCTTTGCCGAGCGTCTCGATGAGCCTGTAGGGGCCGAGCGTTCTGCCGGCCAGCGTCTCGGCGCGGCCACCGGAAAAGACCTTCATCCCGAGTTCGAGGACGGGCTCTTCCATGAAGCCGCGCCGGCCCTCGAAGGCCGCGAGCAGCGACTCGACCTCGCCGCGCAGCGACACGTCCGACGCGCAAGCGCCGTCGAGGTAGGCGTCCCGCTCGACGCCGCCGAGTCCGAGCGCCGCGTGGAAAATGTCCTCGACCTTCTGCCAGTCGTTAGCCGCCATCTCCAAGCTCACGGGCGAGCCAAGCCCTCGCCATGTTCCAGTCGCGCATCACGGTGACGGCCGAGACGCCGAGCACCTCGGCCGTCTCCTCGACGGAGAGTCCGCCGAAGAAGCGAAGCTCCACGACGCGGCTTTTGCGCGCGTCAATCTCCGCCAGACGACTGAGCGCGTCGTCGAGCGCGAGCAGCTCGACCGAGCGTTCGGCGGATATCGCGTCGGCTTCCGACAGAGAGACGCGGACGGCCCCGCCGCCGCGCTTCAAGCGTCGCTGGTCGCGCGCGTAGCTGAGCAGCACGCGGCGCATGATGTGCGCGGCGACGCCGAAGAAGTGCGCGCGGTTCTGCCAGCGCACGCGCGTCTGGTCGACGAGCCGGATGAAGGTCTCGTTGATGAGCGCGGTCGTTTGCAGCGTGTGCCCCGCGTTCTCACGGCTCATGTAGTGGTGCGCGAGGCGGTGCAACTCCGCCTCGACGAGCGGGATTAGGTGCTCGAACGCCTCTTGGTCGCCGTTGCTCCAATCGATGAGGAGTTCGGTGATGTGGGGGCGGGAGGGCATGTGTGGTTCCGGGCCGCGCGCGTTTTTGCGCCGCTGCAAAGGCGTCCGCCGGTTGAGCGGACTTGCGGCCGCCCCGACGGGAAAAGAAAGTTCGATTCAGGTGATAGTTTCCGAAATGGGTTGGTACGTTAGGTGTTTGAAGGCAACCGGCGGGCGGCGCGCATACGCCGCTGGCCAGCCCTCATCCCGCAAGCCCTTCTCGGCTGGACGTAAGCATTTATATAGCGGCGGCAGTCAGTTTGCAAACGAAATTCTTAACGGCCGGAGACCCGGTTTCGGAGACACCCACAGTGCCAAATCTCACTCGCGACGAGACACGGGGGCGGGAGACCGTCGACGCCCTCAAGGGTTGGGCGATGCTCGCGCTGACGTTCATCTTCGTCCTCCTCTACGGGGCGGCGTTGACGGGGCTGCTCAAGCCTCTGGAGAACGACCGCATGGTCGCGCACCTCGAACCGATCATCTTCGTCATCGTCGGCTACTACTTCGGCCGCATGCCCTCGCAGCAGAACGAGAAGACGCTGAAGGACGAAATCGGGCGGCAGACGCAGAAGGCCGACGCCGCCCAGCACGCCAAGGAGCAGGCGCAGCAGGCCCGCGAGACCCTCGAAGAGAAGGTGAAGAACGCGCGCGCCGCACTCGCCCCGGCCGCGCGCGGCTCGGCCGCCAAGTCGTCCGCCGAAAGTCTCAGCAAGGCCGCGTCCGCGCCCAGAGACGAGGCGTTAAATCATTCCGTCGCCGCCGCACTCAACATCCTGAACTCCTGAACCCGGCCGCGCGAAGACCCGCAGCATGCGAAAGAACCAGAGACGAAGGCGGCCCCGCCGCCTGACGGGATAGCCGTGCGAACAAAAGACCTCGGAGGAAACATGAAACTTAAGAAGATAGCCCTGTCCGTGCTCCTTACGGCTTGCTGGCTCGCGCGTCCGGACGGCGCGTCGGCGCAGCGCATCTACAGCGCCGACCGCGACGAGCAGGCGCAGGCGACGCAAAAGATCGTCGCCGACTTGCAGTCGGGCACGCTCTTCGACAAGCAGTTGAAGAACCTCTCGCTGCTCGCCAAGAGGGACATGGAAGCCTCCCTCGCCGCAGCGAAGGCGCGCATGCGCAGCGACATCAGCAGCTTTACGACTTGGCGCGACGTGAACTGCGTCGTGGGGCGCGTGGATAAGAGCATCAAGCAAGTCCACGCCGACAACGACGCCGAAAACAACGCCATCCGGCAAAAGCTGCAACAGCTCAGAGACCAAATCACCACGGCGAACGCGGCCTACCTCGCGATGAAGCGGGAGACGGAGTGCAAAAAGGCGGACGGCTCGGAAGACCTCGACACGGAGAAATGTCCGGAGCTGCAACCCGGCCAGCTCGCCACCTTCTTCGAGCACGCCGGAGACCTCAAGGACATCGAGGAGTCCGTCCGTTTCCTCACCGACAGCTACGGCAAGAACAAGGACGTCACGGCGGCCGTGGACACGGCGAAGAGTGTCCTCGCGTCGCTCGAAAGGCTCTACAACGCCTACAGACAGAGGATGACGGATTACAACAACCTGCAAGGCGAGCTGCTCGACCTCCGTCTCCCGCTCAAGAAGGTCGCGCTTCAGGCGCTCCAAGTCGAAGAGCAACACTTAAAGAGCATCATCAAGATTAGGGCGCGGCAGGAGGTCGAGGAGGCCGACATCCTCTTGATGATAGACGACTACGAGGCGTACAGCGACAAGTACAGCCTCGGCTTTTCGAGGGCGGACGCGCCGCCCTGCTCGCCGGAGGGCGATGACACGCCACGCCCGAGCAAGAACCGCTCTCTCCGCCGGGTGCAGGAGCAGAACATCGAGATGGCGCTGCGCGACTTGGTGGCGAGCGTGCGTTACAACGAAGCGTCTCTCGACAAAGCGAAGAACGGGTTGGTCGAGTCCGAAGACCTCCTGCGGCAGTCGAGGGAGCGCGCGGCCGAAGAGGAGGAGAGACTCGAAGCCGCCGTGGAGAGCGCGGCGGGCGCGAAGGAGCGGAGGGCGGCCGAGGCCGCTTTGAGTAAGGCGCGCGAGGAGGCGGCGGCGGAGGAGGCGAAACTCTCGGCGGCCTTCGAGCGCCACCAGCGCGACGTCCCCCACTTCACGGAGAAGGTGTCGGACTCGCGCGAGGAGCTTGCCACCAAACTTTTCGCCCTCCACCTCGCGGCCGGAGTCTCCGCGCGCGGCCAGATACCGCGCAAGCTCGCGGCTCTGCGCGAGGCGCGAGAAGACCACGCCCACTCGATCAGGAAGAGCGGCGTGATGGCCCGCGCCTATCAGTTGACCGTCAGCGGCGGGGTCAAGCGGCTGGCGCTCTACCACAAGGGCGGCATCAAGCCGAGCGTCGTCGCGCGGCTCGTTCACGCCGCCGCCAACGTCGCCATCCCGCCGGTACTGGCCGGTACATGAGAAGGAGGAGTGTGATGAAAAGATTAGCCTGTCTCTTCCTGATTTGCGGCACGCTCTCGCTCGCCGGGTGCGACGACAAGGATGCGCGGCAGTACGCGGAGCGTCTCGTCGAAGTGCTCGACACCTACCAAGGGCAGATCGACCGTAAGGTCAGCGCCGAGAAAGATTCTTACAAGGAGTTGGCGGCCGTCTACGAGCGCGCGCGCCAGCGCAACATCGAGCAGCTACTCGAACAGGAGAGAATCGAGCGCGCGGAGCGGCTGACGACCGAGATGGTCGCGGCCGATCACCTCCCGCGCAACACGGAGATTCTCGACAGCCTGCGCGCCTACGCCGAGCACGACTTCGCGGCCACGCGCGACTTCCTTCAAATAGAGGCCGACGCGCAGGCGCAGTTCCTCGGCGACATCGAGGCCCTCGAATTCGAGTCGGATACCATCGACGACCTCCGTTCGTCGCTCAAACAGTTAGCCAAGCCCAAAGGACAACTCAAGCGGATTAGCGAGGCCGCCGACTTCGCGAAGTCGTCGAAGGAGGAGCTTGACAAGCTGATGTGTCAAGACCTCACGGCCGAGCTTGAGGCTTTGAACGCGAGGCTCGCCGACCTCGACAAACAGCGCAACGAGGTCGCCGGCGGCTCGGCCCCCGACAAGGCCCAACAGCTTGAAGCCATCACGCAAGAGGCCGACGGGGTGCGCAAGAAAATCGCCGCCGCCGATGCCGCAAAGAAGGCCAAGTGCGCCTAGCGCCGGACGCCAATAAGGAGAACCGAACATGTCACTCAACAGAGACGATCTAAGAGAGAGAAACACCGTCGCCATCAAGGCGCTCGAACTGTCGGTGATGCAACTGAGGAAGTTGCGCAAGGGCAAGACGCTGACCATCCGCAAGCGTTACCAGCGCGAGATCGCGCGCGCCATCGAGGAGATTACCGACCTCGAACTGATTAACGGCCACCTGAAGGCGAGCGACACCACCGTCGAGCCGATGAGCGCCTCGGTGCAAAGTACCCTCGACGATCTGGCGGGGCGTCTCGACGAGGCCATCAGGAGCGACTTCATCCTGAACGCCGCGTTCGAGACCGTCCTCGACGTAATCTCGTTCGCCGAAGAGATCGGGGCCATCGTCGACAGCCACGTGCACGCCTGACCCAACCCCACTCAGCCCGCGCGCCGCACCGCGCCCGACCCGACCAAGACGAGACGCCCCCGAAAGGCGCACCCAGAAAAAGAGGCTTACGGCCATCCGCACGGCCGTAAGCCTCTCTTCAATTTGAGTCACTCGATGCACCCGGCATGACTCGAACATGCGACCTTCTGATTCGTAGTCAGACGCTCTATCCAACTGAGCTACGGGTGCGTGATGGGTTGAAAAAATATACGGGCGGCTTGTAGGAGTGTCAAGCGGGCGGGCGGAGGCGAGGCCGCGAGGGCCGCGAAGGGAGTTTAGCGGGCGTAGTAACCGGGGCGCGTGCGTGCGATGAGGTCGGCGCGCGAGACTTGAATTTGGATGGCGCGCCAGCCGCCGTCGCGGCGTCGCTCGCCGGCCGGCTGGTAGGCGATGGTGTAGAGCGTGCGCATGTCGGCGGCGACCTCGGCGTAGAGACGGCCCAGCTCTTCGAGGCGTCGAATCTCGTGGAGTCGCCCGCCCGTGCGGTCTGCGATTGACTGCATGCGCATGCGCGCGGCCGCGTAGACGGCCACCTGCTGCGGCGTCGGCTCGATTAATCTTTTAGCGTCGCCCGAGGGCAGGGCGAGCGGGTAGATGGTGACGCCTTGCCGGTCGGCCAAGTCGAGCACGGCGCGCAAGGGCTCGCTCGCCGACGGGTCGATAGAGGCGATGGCGTCGGCGTCGGTCACGGCCTTCGACGAAGACCTCGTGTCGTTTGCGCGTTGCTCGGTGTCGACGCCGTCCGTCAGCACCACGATGGCCTTGCGCCGCGCGCTCTCTTTGGAAATCTCCGCGAGCGCGTAGCGCAGGCCGCGGTAGAAGTGCGTCTGCCCGCGCTCGTTCGAGACCCCGTTGATGGCGTAGGCAATCTTCTTGCGGTCGGACGTGAAGGACTGGAGCGTCTTGACCTTGTCGTTGAACGAGATGACGGCGACGCGGTCTTCGGGGGCGAGCGCGTCGATGAAGCGCAGGGCCGATTGCACGAGCGTCGAGCGGAAGCTTAAGGTCGAGCCGGAGAGGTCGAGTAAGACGACGAGGCTGAAAGGAGCACTGGCTGGCTCGAAGCTCGTAATCTGCTGGCGCACGCCGTCCTCGTAGACGGCGAAGTCGCCGAGCGTCAGGTTGGTGACGGCGCGACCGCGACGGTCGGCGACGCCGACGTTGAGCTGGACGAGGTTGGTGTCGACGCGCTCGACGGGGTCTTCGTCGCCCCCTTGCGCGCGCGCTGTGGAAGCAGCCGCGCAGAGGCAGAGAAGCACGGCCGTGGCCGCGCGCAAGACTCTACCGGACAGCGATTCTCTTAAGATAGCCAAGGGATTTTGTTCGCCCCGAAAATGGATGCGGGCGCGGGTAGTATGCTTGCCCGCCGAGGGCGTTTGCAAGCCGACCGGCCGCCACGCCGCGAGTCCCTTGGGTGCGCGCGGCGCGCGGCGCGTTGCACGCGCCCCCTAGCGTCCGCCGGCCACCTTCGCGGCGCGCGCGCGCGTGCGTCGCGTCGCGGCGGGCGTCTGCGCGGGCGGCTCGGTC
>DASUNL010000051.1:0-4677 GCA_036277175.1 Pyrinomonadaceae bacterium
CCAGCTACAACCGCGCGCGCGTGATGATGTATCAGGGCCGTTATGAAGAGGCGCTCAAGGAAGTCGAAATCGGCGCGGCGCGCGAGCCGAACCACCCGCTGATAAAAACTTTTCGCGGCGTCATCAAGGGCCGTCAGGGCGATGCGTCGGCGGCAGTCGTGCTTCTGCGCGAAGTCTTGGACGAGCACCCGGCGATGGACGGCATACGCCCCTTGCTCGCGCAGTTTCTCATCAAGCAGGGCGACCGCGAGGCGGGCCGCGCCGAGTTGACCGAGCGCGTGCGCGAGGCGGCGCAGGCCGACCACGACATCGCCTACTGGCTCGCCACCGCCTACGCGCTCCTCGGCGACACGGACGAGGCGCTCGACTGGCTTGAGCGCGCCGTCAGTCTCGGCAACGAGAACCGCGCGTGGTTCGAGACCGACCCGAACTGGGAACCCTTGCGCGGTGAGGTGCGCTTCCAAGAGTTGATGCGCCAACTCGAAGCGTCCGCGCGCGAACGCACCGCCGCCGACCTGCACACGGAGCTGCCGACGCCCGAGCCTCTGACGCCGTCCGACGACGCGGCCGAAGCCTCCCCGCCCGCCGCGACGCACACGGCCTCCCCTGACGCTTCGTCAGCCGTCCTCTCAACTGCTTCGACCGCTTCGACCGCCCCGCCGGACGCTTCGTCCGTCGCCTCTTCGGATGCTTCGCCCGCCGCCTCGTCCGACGCGCCGTCTTCGACCGACACGTCCTCCGCGCCGCAGCACCGCGCGACGGCGAGCGCCGCCGCCTACGAGGAGTACCTGCGCGGGCGCGACCTCAACGGCCGCTTCATCTACCACACGCTCGCGCGCGAGGATTCCGACGCGGCCATCGAACACTTCCGCCGCGCCATCGAACTCGACCCCAACTTCGCGCTCGCCCACTGCGCACTCGGCGGCGCTTACGCCAACCGCGTCATCAAGGGCTTCGGCGTCTCCGAAGACTACGCGCGCGCGGCCGACGCCTTCGACCGCGCGCTCACGCTCGACCCGCAACTCCTCGAAGCGCGCCTCCACATGGTCTTCATCTACCTCTCGCGCGGCGAGCGGCAGAAGGCGCGCTCGTGGGTCGAGATTCTGAGCACCGAAGCGCCGAACAACGTCGGCGTGCAGTTCGTCAAAGGCACTCTGCATCGTCTCTCCGGCGAGTACGACGAGGCGCTCGAAGCCTTCGGCCGGATGCTCAAAATCAACCCGGCCGAGCGCGTCGTCGTCAGCTACAACCGCGCGCGCCTCTTCATGTATCAGGGGCGCTTCGAGGACGCGCTCGCGGAGCTCGAACTCGGCGCGTCGGTCGAGCCGAATCACCCGCTGATTAAAGCCTTCCGCGCCGTCGCCCTTGAGCGCAGCGGACGGACGGCCGAGGCCGTCGCCCTGTTGCGCGAGGTGCTCGCGAGCCGCCCGCGCATGGACGGCATACGGCCCTTGCTCGCCATCGGCCTCGCCAAAAACGGCGAAACGGAAGAGGCGCGCGCGGAGCTGACCGACGGCGTGCGCGAAGCCGCCTCGGCCGACCACGACGTGGCCTACTGGCTCGCCACCGCACACGCGCTCCTCGGCGAGCGCGAGCAGGCGTTCAACTGGCTTGAGCGCGCCATCAAACTCGGCAACGAGAACCGCGCTTGGTTCGAGGCCAACCCCGACTGGGCGCACCTGCACGACGACCCGACTTTCATCGAGCTGATGCGTCGGCTCGAACAGTCCAAACTGGACGCGACGAGCGCGGGGGGATAGCAAGGGGGAAGCTGTCAGCACTCAGCACTGAGCGTTCAGCTTTAAGAGCGTTTGAGGTGTTGAAGCTGACAAGTTGAGCGTCAGCGGCCGTCGCGGCGTGCGGCCGTTCGGCTGACCGCTGATTGCTGATTGCTGAGTGCCCTCTATGAGCACCTTCGTCATCGGCGACGTTCACGGGCGACGCGAGCAGTTGCGCCGTCTAGTCGAGATGCTGCCGCTTCGGTTCGCGGTCGATTCCCTCGTCCTCTTGGGCGACCTCGTTGACCGCGGCGAGGACGTGCCCGGCGCGGTCGCCGACGCTCTCGACCTACGCTCGGCGGGCGCGGTCGTCCTGCGCGGCAACCACGAGCAGATGCTCCTCGACTTCCTCGACGAGGGCCACCCGCTCTGGCTCCACCCGGCGGTCGGCGGCGACGCGACCTTCGAGCAGTACACGGGCCGGGAGATGACCGAGGAGTTGCGCCTCGACCTCGACGCGGCGCGCGACATGGTCGAGGAGGCCCTGCCCGCCCCGCACGTCGAGTTCTTCCGCGCGATGCCCTTCTTCCACGAGGACGAGTACGCCTTCTACGTCCACGCCGGACTGGAGCGCGACAAGCACCCGAGCGTGACCGACCGTCGGATTTTGATGTGGTCGCGCGACCCCGATTTCTACAAACACTATCACGGCAAGCCCTGCGTCTTCGGCCACACGCCGACGCCGCTCTTGCCTCTTCTCGGGCGCATCGGCCGCCACGGCATCTACATCTCGCACAGCGCCATCGGCATCGACACCGGCTACAGTTGGGACTCGCCGCTCTCCTGTCTGCAACTCCCCGAGTTCGTCCTCTACCAAACCTTCTCGGACGGGCGCTCGACCTCGCGCCGCTTCAACTCCTTCGTCCCCGAACCCCTGCGCGCCTTCCGCACGGGCACGTCCGCGCATTAGAATATCCGCCACACGCATTCGCAAAAATTTTCGCAGGGAGGACACGCACTCATGCTCAAAGAGGGTGACGCAGCGCCGGACTTCGCGGCGCGTGACGCGGAAGGCAACGAGGTGAGGCTTTCGGATTTGCGCGGGCGGAAGGTGATGCTCTACTTCTACCCGAAGGACGACACGCCGGGCTGCACGAAGGAAGCGTGCTCGATTCGCGACGGCTTCGCGGAGTTCGAGCGGCGCGGCATCAAGGTCTTGGGCGTCTCGTTGGACGACGAGGCTTCGCACCGCGAATTCGCCTCGAAGTACCAACTGCCCTTCACGCTTCTGGCCGACACCGACCACGCGGTCTCGGACGCCTACGGCGTCTACGGCGAGAAGAACTGGATGGGCAAAAAGTACATGGGCGTCGACCGCAAGACCTTCTTGATTGACGAGGAGGGCCGCCTCGTCAAAGTCTTCGACAAGGTCAACGTCGAACAGCACGCCGACGAAGTCCTCGCCGCCTTTTAAGAGCATTCAGCGATCAGCTTTCAGCCGTCAGCTTTGATAGTGCGGGCGAGAGGGTGCGTCGCTTCACGGCGGCCGTCTGCGGCGCGGCGGGCGGCCGTGGGCTGACCGCCGAGTGCTGAATGCTGACCGCTCTCAGTTCTTCCGTTCGAGGATGAAGCGGGCGATGCCGCGCAGAAGAGAGGCGGGGCGTTCGAGTTCGTCGAGCGCGGCGCAGGCGTCTTCGTAGACCGAGGCGGCGCGGCGGCGCGCGCCTTCGAGGCCGTGGAGCGCAGGGTAGGTCGCCTTCTGCGAGCGCGCGTCCTTGCCCGGCGTCTTGCCGAGCGTCTCGGCCGTCGAGGTCACGTCCAGAAGGTCGTCCGTGATTTGGAAGAGCAACCCGAGGTCGTGCGCGTAGCGCGTGAGGGCGGCGAGTTCCGAAGCACGCGCCCCGGCGACGAGCGCGCCCGCGCGCGCGGCCGACGCGATGAGCGCGCCGGTCTTGAGCCGGTGGATGCTGTCCAACTCTTCGGCCGTCACGTCGTCGCGCGTCTCGGCCGCGAGGTCGCGCGCCTGACCCGCGACCATCCCGGCGGGACTCCCGGCCGCGCGCGCAAGCTCCGAGACGAGACGCGCGCGCACCGTGGCGTCGAGCGCATCGTCTTCGGCGATTACTTGGAAGGCGCGTGCTTGCAGCGCGTCGCCCGTGAGGATGGCGACGGCCTCGCCGAAGCGCACGTGGCAGGTGGGCCGCCCGCGCCGGAGGTCGTCGTCGTCCATCGCCGGCAGGTCGTCGTGGACGAGCGAGTAGGTGTGAACCATCTCGAAGGCGCAGGCCGTCTCAATCAGACTCTCGGCGCGCGCCCCGAAGGTTTCGCCGACGGCGAAGACGAGCGCTGGCCGGAAGCGTTTACCGCCCGCGAAGAGACTCCAGCGCGTCGCCTCGCGGACGCCCGCGTCGTCTTCGCCGTCGGCGGGGACAATCGCGTCGAGCCGCGCGTCGACGAGAGCGCGGACGCGCGCGAAGAAGGCGCCCACGTCCTCGGCCGTCGCCTCTTCAACGGCCGTCTGCTCGACGGTCACCTCTTCAATGGCCGCCGCTTCGGTCGTGTCGCGCGCGGCCTCGTCGGCGTCGTCGCGCAGCTCCTCAAAAGACGTGCTCATCAAAAGACGCTCTCGTCCTCGCCTGCCTCTTCCTCTTCGGCCGCGCCGCGCGTGAACTCGTCGGCGTCGAACGCGCCGGCGATGACGGGCCGCCCCGCCTCGTCGCGCAGGAGAACCTCGATGCGCCGCTCGGCCTCGCCCAGACGCTCCTGACACTCGCGCGAGAGCCTGACGCCCTGCTCGAACAGTTCGAGGCTGCGCTCCAATGGCAGGTCGCCGCGCTCAAGCTCGCGCACGATTCTTTCGAGCGAGGCGAGCTGCGCCTCGAAGCTCTTCGCGCCCGCCCCCGTCTTCGCGTTCGTCTCTCGTTTCGGCATGGTCTCGTCTTGTCTTCGCCCCCGCGTC
>DASUNL010000052.1:0-2021 GCA_036277175.1 Pyrinomonadaceae bacterium
GCAAGACCTTGCAGGGCCGTAAAGAACAGTTGCCGCGCTGGCGTCGCTGCGTCGTCTCGACCGACGCGAACCTCGGCGAGGCGCTCGGCCAAGTCTACGTCTCGCGCGCGTTCACGCCCGAGTCGAAGCAGCGTATGCAGACGATGGTGACGAACCTCGTCGAAGCTTTCCGCGCGCGCATCAACGGCCTCGACTGGATGAGCGACGCGACGCGCCAGCAGGCGCTCACCAAGCTCGCCGCCTTCCAACGCAAAATCGGCTACCCCGACAAGTGGGTCGACTACACGAAGCTCGACGTCGCCCGCACCTCTTACGCCGACAACCTGCTCGCCGCGCGCCGCTTCGAGGTCGTCCGCGACCTCGACAAAATCGGCAAGGCCGTCGACCGCACCGAGTGGGGCATGACGCCTCCCACGGTCAACGCCTACTACAACCCTCTGCTCAACGAAATCGCCTTCCCGGCCGGCATCCTCCAAGCGCCGTTCTTTAACCCCGAGGCCGACGACGCCATCAACTACGGAGCCATCGGCGCGGTCATCGGCCACGAAATCACGCACGGCTTCGACGACTCGGGCAGCCGCTTCGACGCCGAGGGGAACTTGCGCAACTGGTGGACGGCCGAGGACAAGACGAAGTTCGAGACGCGCGCCGACTGCATCATCAACCAGTTCAGCGGCTACGAGGTCGAGAAGGGCTTGAACATGCAGGGCAAGCTCGTCGCGGGCGAATCAATCGCCGACTTGGGCGGACTGATGGTCGCCTACGACGCATTTAAGAAGTCGGCCGCGGGCAAGAAGGCCGAGACGATTGACGGCTTCACGCCCGAGCAGCGTTTCTTCCTCGGCTGGGCGCAGGTCTGGGCCGGGAAGTACACGGCCGAGGCGGCGCGACTTCAGGCGCAGTCAGACCCGCACCCGCTCTCGCGCTTCCGCGTCAACGGCCCGCTCTCGAACATGCCGCAGTTCGCCGCCGCCTTCCAGTGCAAGGTCGGCGACGCGATGGTGCGCAAGCCCGAAGAGCGTTGCCAGATTTGGTAGCACCGGCGCGCGCGCGAAAGCGCGGCGGCTTCATTCAACACGGAGGACGCTGACTCGTTCGGCGTCCTCCGTTTTTTTCAAGCGTCGTCGCTTTTTAAAAACGCGCCGCCGCTACTTAGACGCGCCGCGCGGCGGCGGGAATTTTGAAACCGCGCCCGCGCGCCTTCCGTAAGCGTCTTGTGCACGCGAACGCTGGAGCTTGACGCGCTCGATTAGTCGGTCGGCCTTCGGCATTGTTTTATCTTCCCCTCGATGTGAAGGAGTTCTCATGCGTTTTAAAATCTTCATGCTCGCCGTCTCGCTCTTCGCGGCCTCCGTTCCCGCGCTCCCGCACGACGGGCCGCACGCGCAGACGGCGAGCGGCGCGCAAGTCGCCGACGCCAAACCGTCCGCGCCCCCGGCGTGGGTCGCGCGCAGCAACCAGAACGCGCAAATCCTGCTCGCCGTCTTCGCGCGCTCCAGCCCCGAGAACGCGAGCCTCCTCGGCGCGGACGGCTTCGACGATCAGGTCGCAGACCTCTCGGCCGCCGCCAACGAACGCTCGAAACAGGCCACCGCCGAAGCCATCACGGAACTCAAAAAACGACACGCGGCCGAGAGCGAGCCGTCCGTCCGTCAGGACTTGGAAATTCTCATCAAGGCCGCCGAGGACAGCATTCGCGGCACGGAGCTTAACGACAAGCACGTCGTCCCCTACTTCGATTTGCCGCAGCTAATCTTCCGAGGCCTGCGGACGCTCCTCGACGACCGCGCGTCCGAAGAGCGACGCCGCCTCGCGCTCGTGCGCCTGCGCCGCTACGCCGGGATGGACGAGGGCTTCCGCCCCATCGCCGAAGTCGCCACCGAGCGCACGCGCGCCGGACTCAAGAACCCCGCGCTCGCCATGCCGTCGAAGGTCGAGGTCGAGAAGAACCTCGCCAACAGCGCGTTCTTCACGAGCGGCGTCGGCCAGCTCTTCGAGCAGTACAAACTCGAAGGCTGGCA
>DASUNL010000053.1:0-3696 GCA_036277175.1 Pyrinomonadaceae bacterium
GTAGTCAAAGCCCACGCCGACGGCTTCATGCTCTAAATATGAGTCGGGAGTCCCGTCTGTTCTTAAGGTCTGATTAGAACCTTGAGGACGCCGGGGCGTGCTGCGTGCTCGAAGGCGCGCGCCGCGTCGGCGAGCGCGAACTCTTCGCTGACGAGACTCCGCACGTCAACCGCGTCGCGCGCCAGCAGTTCGAGCGCCGGTGGGAAGCGACCGCAGCGCGAGCCGACGATGCTGATTTCATCGACGACGACGGGCGCGGCCTCGATTTCGGTCGTGCCGTGGAAAGTCGATTTGAGGACGAGCGTGCCGCGCGGGCGCAGAAGCCCGAGCGCCGTGCGGAAGCCGCCCGCCGACCCCGAAGCCTCGACCGCGAAGTCGAACGCGCGCCGCTCACCCGCCCCCAACTCGCCGACCTTCAACGCCTCGACGCCGCGCCGCCGCGCAATCTCCATCTTCCCTTCGTGCTTGCCGACGAGCGTGACCCGCGCCCCTGCCGTCAAACGAATCGCCTGCGCGCAGAGCAGACCCAATTTGCCGTCGCCGACGACCGCGACGCGCGCGTCCGGCGCTACGGCGACGCGCTCGGTGACGGCGCACGCGGCAGCGAGCGGCTCGGTGAAGACTGCGCGCTCGTCCTCGACCACGTCGGGGACGACGAGGAGGTTCGCGGCCGGAAGACGCAGGCGTTCGGCGAACGCGCCGTCGCGTCCGACGATGCCGAGCACGGTGCGGCCGGGGCAGTGGCGCGCATCCCCCGCGCGGCACAACTCGCAACGGCCGCACCCGGCGTTTATCTCGCCGACGACGCGCCGCCCCTGCAAGTGCCCGTACCCTTCGGGCGCGTCCTCGACGACGCCGACGAACTCGTGACCGGGCGTCCCCTCGAACCCCGCGTAGCCGCGCGCAATCTCAAGGTCTGTGTTGCAAACGCCCGCGAGCGTGACGCGCACGACCGCCTCGCCCACGCCCACGGGCGCGGGCACGTCACGCACGCGAAGCTCGCCGCCCTCGTAACGTAAAGCCTTCATCGGAAGCACTCAGCAGTCAGCGTTCGGCGTTCAGCGTTCAGCTCTTTGACTCTTCCGCGAGTCGTGAGATGAAGTGAAAGCCATCAGGCCCTCTTCAGAGTGAAAGCTGATGGCTGATGGCTGACCGCCGACCGCTTCTTAAAAACTCTTGGCGCGCATGTAGACGTTGCGGGCGTTGAGTTCGACGGTCTTCTCACGGCCGGCGACGTTGACGGGCATGTGCCACGTCACCTCCTCGTCGCCTTCGAGCGCGACGTGTACCCACCAGCGCCCGTGCGGGACGGTGACGGTCGCCTCGCCGCGCTCGTCGAGCTGCGCGGCGACGGGCTGGCGTCCGCCCATGCGCTCGACCAAAAAGTCCTCGAAGCGCACGCCCGGCCGACGCTCCGAACGGTACTCGCCGCGTGCCGTCTCGACGTTGACCGTGTAGAGCTTGACGGGGACGGCGAGCGTCGCGCCCTCGGGCGTCTCTCCGGGCGCGAGCCTGAGGACGATGCGGAGCGAGGTCGCGCCGCCGCGCCGCCCGAGCGTCGTCGCGTCCTCGGGCAGCGCGCGGTAGACGCTCCAACACGCCGCGAAGAGCGCGCCGACGAGCGCGACACGCGCGAGGGCGGCGGCGAGCTCGCGCCAAGGGCCGTTGGGTCTGTTCACTGTTCGGAAACTTAAAGAAGCCGCACGGCCTTTAGGCCATCAGCCCTTTCTCGCGCAACGTCGCGACCAACTCGTGCTCGGTCGGGACTGACAAGACCTGCCCGGCCACGTCGAGCGTCGGCTTGCGTTCCTTCCCCTCGTTGTGCTGCTTCACCCACTCGCTCGCGCGCTCGTCCCGTTCGATGTTGACGTACTCGTAGGCGACGCCCAGACTGTCGAGATACTCGCGCGTGTGTTGCGTGTCCTCGCACCAGTCCGCCCCGTAGACTTTGACCTCCATCGCCCTTGTCCCCCCGCATTTCTTCGGATTTCCGCCTCATCATAACATGATAAAAATCGGGCGTCCCCGCGCCTCGCGCGCGTCGCGCGCCCGCCCGCCGAACGTTTACGTCTCGCGATTCCGTCCGGGGCGCGCCGAGGTGTTACAATGCGACTTCGGGCTGAAAACTTTCGACCGAGGCGACCGGGGGCGCGAAAACTTTAGCGTGGGCGAACAACCCAGAGACGGCTTTCACGACGAGTGCGGCGTGTTCGGCATCTACGGCCACCCGGAGGCGTCGCGCCTCACCTACCTCGGCCTCTATCAACTACAGCATCGCGGTCAGGAGTCGTGCGGCATCGTTTCGTCCGACGGCCGTCAACTCCGCTCCGAGCGCGCGATGGGACTCGTCTCCGAAGTCTTCGACGAGGCGACTTTAAATCGACTGCCGGGCCACGCGGCAATCGGCCACACGCGCTACTCGACGGCCGGCGAAGTCTCCATCCGCGAGGCGCAACCGTTTCTCGTCGCCTGCCAGCACGGCCAAGTCGCCGTCTGCCATAACGGCAACCTCCCCTTCGCCTCCGAAGAGAGACTCAGGCTCGAACGCGCGGGCGCGATTTTCTCTTCGACTTCCGACACGGAGGTCGTGCTCCACCGCATCGCGCGCTCCGAGGCCCGTTCGGTCGCCGAGGCCGTGCCCGAAGTTTTGCGCGACACAGAGGGCGCGTTCTCGATGCTCTTCTTGACGCCCGACTCGCTCATCGCCATCCGCGACCCGCGAGGCTTCCGCCCGCTCGCACTCGGGCGACTCGGCGACGCATGGGTCGTCGCCTCCGAGACGTGCGCGTTCGACTTGATTGACGCCGAGTACGTGCGCGACGTCGAGCCGGGCGAGATGATCGAGATAACGTCGGCGGGTCTGCGCTCTTCCTATCCGCTCCCCACGCGCCCGCACTCGTTCTGCGTATTCGAGCACGTCTACTTCGCGCGCCCCGACTCGCTCATCTTCGGCCGCTCGGTCAACGAGTCGCGCCACAAGATGGGCAAGCGCCTCGCTATCGAATGCCCGGCCGACGCCGACATCGTCGTGCCCGTCCCCGACTCGGGCGTCGCGGCGGCCATCGGCTACGCGGCGCAGAGCGGCCTCTCCTACCGTCAGGGCCTCGTGCGCAACCACTACGTCGGCCGCACCTTCATCGAGCCGAAGCAGTCGATTCGCAGTTTCGGCGTGCGCGTCAAACTCAATCCCGTGCGCGACCTCATCCGGGGCAAGCGCGTCGTCCTGATTGACGACTCGATTGTGCGCGGCACGACCTCGAAGAAGATCGTGCGGATGGTGCGCGAGGCCGGGGCGCGCGAGGTTCACATGCGCATCAGTTGCCCGCCGACCATCAGCCCGTGCTATTACGGCGTGGACACGCCCGACAAGCGCGACCTCATCGCGGCGCAGATGTCGGTCGAGGAGATACGCGGCTTCGTCGAAGCCGACTCGCTCGGCTACCTCTCGCTCGAAGGGATGCTCGCCGCCTCCGGCATGGGGGCGGAATCCTCCTGCGTCGCCTGCTGGACGGGCCGCTACCCGACGCGCATCACGCGCGAGGCCGAGACGCAGTACGCGCGCGAGCACGAACCCGTGCCCTCCGGCGACGACTGAGCGCGCCGCTTCGGTCGCACCTCTCCCCAAGCGCACAAGTTCGCGGCGTACAAACCGTGAACGGGAAACGAAGGGCGTTCATTCGTACTGTAGGGGCAGGG
>DASUNL010000054.1:0-13002 GCA_036277175.1 Pyrinomonadaceae bacterium
AGCGTGTAGGCCGTCGTCGAGGTCGAGAAGGCGTTCATCATCGGGCGGTTGTAGGGGTCGCCGCCGCCGGAGGTGTTGTTGACGAGATACTGCTCCGTCCCGTAGTAGATGCACGGGATGCCGCGCGTCGTGAGGATGAAGGCGAGCGCCTGATGGAGACGTGTCTGACTGCTGTTGACGGTCGGAAAGCGCGTCATGTCGTGGTTGTCGACGAAGGTCACGAGGTCTTCGTCCCAAGTGAAGTCGGTCGCCTCCTGCGTGATGACGCTGTCGAGCTGGGAGAAGGCGGCGTTTGAGCCGAAGACGTTTCGGATGGCCGTGTTGAGCGGGAAGTCGAGCATCGAGATGCCGCTCTTGTTGGCGTACTTGTAGGAGTCGCGGTAGAGCGGGTCGCTCGTCCCGGTCTGATACCACTCGCCGAAGAGGAAGCTGTCTTTGTAGGTGTAGATGGAGTTGGCTAAGGAGTACTGCCAGCCCCAAGTGATGTGCTTGATGGCGTCGATGCGGAAGCCGTCGACGTTGTGATCCTGCATGAGCTTGGCGGCGGCCTTCATGTAGGCGTCCATCGTCGCGTGCTCTTGGTTGATGTCGGCGAGGTTGAAGAGCGTGTAGTACTGCACCTGATAGCGGTCGTCCCAGTTCGAGATGTTGCCGTTGTGGTGGAAGTAGCCGTTGGTGTCGTTCGAGTAGTTGCCGAGGAAAGTGCCGTTGTCGTAGAGCGCGCCGAACTCGCCCGCGTTGTCTTGCGTCGAGTGGTTGGGCGCGAAGTCGACGATGACCTTGATGCCGGCGGCGTGTGCGGCCGTGACGAGATTGTCGAAGGCCGTCCAGGAGTTCGTCGCGTCGCCCGAGTGCTCTTCGATGCGTTTGAAGTCGCGGCCCTGATAGCCGTGGTAGGAGGCGGTCGGGTTGCCGCCGCCGTCGGGGATGTTGGTGTTTAAGTTATCGACGGGCGGCGAAATCCAGATGGCGGTGACGCCCATCCCGGCGAGGTAGGACATCTTCTGCTGAATGCCTTCGAGGTCGCCGCCCCAGTAGGCCCGCCAGTTCGTTTTGGTCGAGTCGTAGAGTCCCGAGCTTTGCGCCGGGTTGTTGTTCGACGTGTTGCCGTCGAAGAAGCGGTCGGTGATGATTTGATAGACGACTTCGCGTTTGAAGTCGGCGGCGCGCGTTTGAAGTGGCGCGGCGACGAGCGAGGTGGCGATGACGAAGGAGAGGATGAGGGCGCGCGTTCTTGGCCGATACATGATGAGACTCCTTTGTGAGCTTCCGGCCCGCCCGGTGCGGGCGGGCGAGCGCGACCTGAGAGGGTTTTGCGCGAGGAGCCTCTCGGGAAAGTCGCCGAGGCGGTGCGACGTTTAATTTATCGAGGACGACGGGCAGTCAACGCATAGTTAATGAAGTTGTGCCCGCCGAGTCAAGCCTTCATAAGCACTCAGCGGTCAGCACTCAGCATTCAGCTCACGGCAAACGCCGTGGCTCAGACAGCACCGGCAGTTAAATCAACGCACGCTCTCGTCCGCTCCATCAAAGCTGAACGCTGATTGCTGAACGCTGAACGCTTCTAATTGCGGCGCGCGGCGCGGGCGCGGGCGACGAGGTCTTTGACTTCGGCGAAGAGCGTCGGCGCGTGATAGGTCGTGCCGCCTTTAATCGTCCACTCGATGCCGCCCGTCCGCACGGCCCGCCCGTCGCGTATCTCCTCGACGCCGGTCGGGTAGAGCACCTTCAGGTTTTCGAGCGGGTTGCCGTTGACGACGATGAGGTCGGCGAGGTAGCCGGGGCGGACGCGGCCGAGTTTGTCTTGTTGGCCGAGGATGCGCGCGTTGTTCGAGGTCGCGTGCTGAATGACTTTCAAAGGATGGAAGCCCGCCTCCTGATGTAGCTCAAGCTCGCGCAATAAGCCGAAGCCGTACATCTGGTAGATGAAGCCCGCGTCCTCGCCGACGCCGATTAGCCCGCCGCGCCGCTCGAACTCACGTAGCGCCGCCATCCAGATTCGATAGTTCTCCTTCCAGAAAGCCTCGTCGGTCGAAGTCCAGCCGATGAAGTAAGAGCCGTGGTTGGCGGGGTCGGGGCGGAAGTATTCTTCGAGCGCGGGGTGTAGGTAGTCGGCGAACCAAGGCTGCGTCTGTGCGCGCTGTAGGTCGCGGCTCGCCTCGTAGATGTCGAGCGTCGGGACCCAAGCGACGCCCGATTCGACCATCGCGTCCAAGACCTTCAAAAGTTTTTCGGGGTCGGCCTCGCGCCAGAGGCGACCGGCGTAGCGGAAGCGGTCGACCTCGTCGTTGTAGTTGTAGTCGGCGGGGAAGTTCTGTCGGCCTTCGGGGATGGCCGCGTCGGGGATGCCGTACCAGTGCTCGATGGAGGTGACGCGGAACTTGATGTCGTCCCAAGCGTTCGTCTCCTCGACGCCCGCGTGGTGCGCGACGCGCAAAGATTGCGCGTGCGCCTCCTGCATCATCGCATCCATCAAGTCGCGGTCGATGCCGAAGAGCTTGATGCCGTCCGCGCCCATCCGCTTGATTTGCTGGACGCGCGCGCGCGCCTCGGCTGCGGTCTTCGGCACGGGCGGATACTGGAAGCGCGCGTAGACGAAGAGACGCGGCGCGGCGAGCGTGCCCTCGTTGCTCTGCCGTCGAAGCTCAAGCGTGCGCTGCGTCTCGCTCGACACGTCGCGCACGGTCGTGATGCCGCACGCGAGCCAGAGCTTCAGTTCGTATTCGAGAGGCTGCGCGATGCCTCCGCGCGACTCTTGGACGTGGCCGTGAGCGTTGATGAGGCCGGGGAGGACGTACTTTCCGGCGGCGTCGATTTCGGCGTCGGCGGGCGCGCGTTTGACCTCGCCGCTCTTGACGGCGACCGGGTCGAGCGGGACGACTTCGACGATGCGGTCGCCCTCGATGATGATGTCCTTCGGGCCGGAGGCGGGCGTGCCGTTGCCGTCGACGACGATGGCGTTACGGATGGCGAGACGGTTGTAGCGCCCGCCGTTTTTGACCGTCTGTTTCTGACCCGCCTGCCGCGCCGCTCCGGCGGGCGCGACGACAAGGGCGCAGAGCAAAAGCGCAACCGGGCAAAGGAGCGCGGACGCTTGGGGGAGACGCCGTTTGGTCATTCGGTCATCCTCTCGTCAGTGAGATTTCGGATTCCGGAACGTGGATTTGATAGCTCGGATTTAAAATTTGAAATCTCGAATTTGAGATATGAGATTCGCGAGCGTCAGGCGCGGCCCGCGACTTCGCCGGTCTCGGTGTTGACGCGGACGCGCTCGCCCTCCTTGATGAAGAGCGGGACGCGCACCGCGAGGCCGGTCTCAAGGGTCGCGGGTTTGAGGTCGCGCCCTCCGGCCGTGTCGCCGCGCACGGCTGGCTCGGTCGCCGTGACCGTGAGCTCGACGAACTGCGGGAGTTCGAGAGCGGCGGGCGCGCCGTTGTACTTCATGATTTGGACGACGAGTCCGTCCGTCAGGTAGAAGCGGTCGTCGCCGACCTGCTCGGACGGCAGTTGCATCTGCTCGTAAGTCTCCGCGTCCATGAAGTGAAAGCCGTCGCCGTCCGCGTAGAGGAAGGAGGCGGGCGCGACCGACACGTCAGGCTCGGCGAACTTCTCGCCGGAGCGAAAGCTCTTCTCTAAGATAGCGCCCGTCAGAAGGTGACGCAGGCGCGTGCGCACCATCGTCGTCGCGCCGCGCGCGGTCGGGGCGGCGTAGAAGACCTCGACGACCGCGTAAGGGTGTCCGTCGACAGTTATCAGCATCTTCCGCTTCAACTCGTTCGCACCGATGAGCGCCACGCCTTACTTCCTCCTTAAGCTCGCGCGCGGACGCGCGGGGCAGTAAACCCACGGGACGAATTCAACACCTGTCGGACGTTTGTTGCGCCGGGCGCAAGCCCCTTCGCCCATGAGCGACCGGGAAATGCGCGTTTTCGGGCCGGCGGCGTTGTGGAACGGGCGTTGCCATAGAGCGTGCGTGTACGGCGCGCGCGCCATTCATTTTTTCGTTTCGAGGAGACTAACATGACCCACAAGATATTTGCACTACTCATCGCTCTGGCGACCTTCAGCGCGCACGCCGTCACGGCCCGCGCCAACGACCTTGACGAGGCGCAGGGCCCCCCGAACCGTTGGGAGGCAGTTCAAGCCATCGGCGGCGGAGTCAAAGTCGTCGTCCGCACGAAGGACGGCGAGAAGAAGGAGGGCCACTTCGAGAACGCCACCGACTCGGTGCTCGTGATTCGACGTGACGGCAAGTCCGTCTCGTTCGACCGCGCCAACGTCCGCCGCGTCTCCTACAAGGGTGGCACGTCGCACAAGAAGGGCGCGCTCGTCGGAGCGGCCATCGGCGGTGGCAGCGGCGCGGCGTGGGGCGGCTTCATGTACGGGAGCGCGAACGGCGAGTTCCCCGGTTTCATCATCCCCGGCTTCTCGGTCATCGGCGCAGGCATCGGCGCGGCCATCGGCGGCGGCCTCGGCATGGGCAAGAAGGACGTGACCGTCTACGAGTCGTTCTAACGACGCGGCGCGGACAGTTAAAGACAAAGACGATTGAGTGGCGACGGGCGAACGAGTCTCCCCCGAAGCTCTCAAGCGGTTAGCCCGCGAGGGCGAGAGGGGACGGCCGGGCAGGCGACACCGGGGAGAGTCGCACCCGGCCGTTCCCTCTTTCGCTCTTTCGCTCTTCAGCTAACCCTTTAGTCGGCGCGGTCGTAGTCGAACTTCAGTGGCGCGTCCGAAGGGTGGACGCTGATGACGACCGACTTCGAGGCGGGCGTGTTGCTGCGCTCTGCGACGCTACGGACGGGGACGAGCGTGTTGGCCTCGGGGAAATATGTGGCGGCCGAGCGGCGCGGAATCTGGTAGGGGATGACGATGAAGCGTCGCGCAACTCTTTGCTCGCCCTCGAAGTGACTGACGAGGTCGACGACCTGACCGGCGGCGAGTCCCGCCTCGCGCACATCCTCCGGGTTGAGGAAGACGACGCGGCGCTCGCCGTAGACGCCCCGGTAGCGGTCGTCGAGTCCGTAGATGGTCGTGTTGAACTGGTCGTGGCTGCGCATCGTCATCATCAAAAATTGCCCCGGCGCTAAGTCGATGCGCGGCAGCTCGTGGACGGTGAAGTTCGCGCGCCCCGTCTCGGTCTTAAACACGCCCTCACGCGCGAGGTTCGGCAAGTAAAACCCTCCCGGCTCGCGCACGCGCCGGTTGAAATCCTCGAAGCCCGGCAGGACGCGCGCGATTAAATCACGCAAGCGGTCGTAGTCCTCAACGAGCCACTCCCAACGCACCGCGCTCCGCTCACCCAACACCGCGCGCGCCAGCCCCGCGACAATCGACGGCTCGCTCCGCAAGTGCTCCGACGCAGGACGAAGCGTCCCGCGCGAAGGATGCACGACACCCATCGAGTTCTCCACACTCACGAACTGCTCGCCCTTCTTTTGCGCGTCGCGCTCGGTGCGACCGAGGCACGGCAGAATCAGTGCTTGTTGGCCTGTGACGAGGTGCGCGCGGTTGAGCTTGGTCGAGACGTGCGCGGTCAGGCGGCAGCGCGAGAGAGCTTCGGCCGTGTAGCGCGTGTCGGGCGTGGCCGAGAGAAAGTTTCCGCCGAGCGCGAAGAAGACTTTGACTTCGCGCGCGTGCATCGCTTGGATAGTCTTGACCGTGTCGAGGCCGTGGCGTCGCGGCGGCTCGAAGTCGAACTCGCGCGCGAGCTGGTCGAGGAACGCATCGGTCGGTCGCTCCCAGATGCCCATCGTGCGGTCGCCCTGCACGTTCGAGTGGCCGCGCACGGGGCACGCGCCCGCGCCCCGCCGTCCAATCTGCCCGCGCAGCAGAAGCAGGTTAACTATCTCCTGAATGTTGGCGACGGCGTTCTTGTGCTGCGTCAGCCCCATCGCCCAACAACAGATTGTTCTTTCGGACTCGATGAAGATGCGCGCCGCCTCGCGCATCGCCTCGCGCGCGACGCCGCTCTGCTCGACTAATTCTTCCCAACCGATTTGACGAAGCGACGCAGCGAGTTCGTCGAAGCCGAAAGTCTTCTCGCGTATGAAGTCGTGCGCTAAGACTTCGCCGGGGCGGCGCGCTTCCTCTTCGAGCACTTCCTTCATGATGCCTTTGAGGAGCGCCACGTCGCCGTTGACGCGGACTTGGAGGAAGAGGTCTGCGAGCGGCGTGCCCGCGCCGAGCATGTCCGAAGGGTGCTGCGGATGTTTGAATCGCCGGAGTCCCGTCTCTGGAAGCGGGTTGACGTGGACGATTTTGCAGCCGCGTTGTTTCGCGCGTTGGAGCGCGGTGAGCATGCGCGGGTGGTTAGTGCCGGGGTTCTGTCCGATGACGAAGATGGCGCGCGCGTGGTCGAAGTCTTCGAGCGTGACCGTCCCCTTGCCGACGCCGATGGTCGCCGTCAGAGCCGTCCCCGAAGACTCGTGACACATGTTCGAGCAGTCGGGCAGGTTGTTCGTGCCGAACTGTCGGACGAAGAGTTGATAAAGAAAGGCCGCCTCGTTCGACGCGCGCCCCGAAGTGTAGAAGGCCGCCTCGTCGGGCGACGCGAGCGCGTGAAGCTCTTCGGCAATCGTCCGAAAAGCCTCGTCCCAACCGAGCGGCTCGTAGTGGGTCGCGCCGCGACGGAGAATCATCGGCTCGGTGATGCGGCCCTGTTTGCCGAGCCAGTAGTCGGACTTCTCGGAGAGGTCGGCGACGCTCCACTCGCGAAAAAACTCGGGCGTGACGCGGCGCGTCGTGGCCTCTTCGGCGACGGCCTTCGCGCCGTTCTCGCAGTACTCGAAGTGCGAACGCTCGCCGTCGGGGTCGGGCCAAGCGCAGCCCGGACAGTCGAAGCCGTCCTTCTGATTGACGCGCGCGAGGGTCTTCGCGCCGCGCACCAAACCCATCTCGCGCCAAGCATGCTTGGCGCTCGACCAGACGGCCGCCAAGCCCCCCGCCGCGCTCGACGGTTCTTTAACTCGAAGCTCGCCCGTGAACTCTTCGGGCGTCTCGGCGCTTATCCCTGCGCGCGCACTCGTCTCGACAGACGGACGTGCGCCGTCGTCGTCATTCGCGCCCCGCGCGTCGCCGTCACCGCCGCCGCGCGCCGCGCGCTTGTCCGTGTTGTAGTGCGAGGCTTGCGACTCGGAAGCGAGTTCCTCGGTCTCTCGGCCCGCGCGCGCGTCGCGCATTTCGTCCGGTGTATTCATCGCTGACACATCCCGTTGGCTCAAGTTTACTTGAGGCCCGCGCCGTTTGCGAAAGCCGCGCGGCGTGCATTGGCATCGGGTTTGACTGTTAGTCTGAAGGCCACGTTTACACGTACCGTAACCGTGCATGAATCAGACCACACGAACCAACGGAGGACGGGGAGATGAACGCTTTTGAATTGCTGAAGAAGGATCACCGCAAGGTCGAGGAGATTTTCGCGCAGCTTGAGCCGACGACCGAGCGCGCCCAAAAGACGCGCGAGGAGTTGTTCACCAAGCTCAAACAGGAGCTCGACATCCACGCGCACATCGAGGAGACGATTCTTTATCCGGTCTTGAAGCAGCAGGCCGAGACGCGCGAGGTGACGTTCGAGGGTTACGAGGAGCACGCCGTCGTCAAAGACCTGTTGAAGGAGTTGGCGACGACGCCCGTGGACACCGAAGAGTGGACGGCCAAGCTGAAGGTCTTGAAGGAGAACGTCGAGCACCACGTCGAGGAGGAAGAGGGCGAGATGTTCCCAAGCGCCGAGGAGGCGTTGAGCAAAGATGAGATTAACGCCATCGGCGAACGTCTCGACGCCGAGAAGAAGGCGCAGCAGCGTTCGCTCACGGCCGGGGCGTAAGCGCCCGACACACTAAACCTATCCGCTGGTCAGTACCGCCTGCCGCGAGTTGCCGGGTCTCAACTAACTCAGAGACCCGGCGGCCTGCGGCAGGCGGTACTGACTTGTGCGAGCGTCGTTAAGTGATTCTGAAGTTCGCGTTCGAGACGGCGAAGAAGATGTTGCCGACGGCCTCGACCTTGATGCGCGCCGACGGCGTCGCGGCGGTCGCGGGGACGCGGACGAGTTGCGCGCCGTCGTTCGGCGTCCGCTCCGAAAGCACGACGGGGTAGGTCTTGCCGCCGTCGAGCGAGAGGCTGATGCGGACGAACTTGCAAGCGACGGGCGCGAACGAAGTCTGCGCGACGTTCCAGCGCACGGTCTGCGGAGTGCCTTTGCGCCACGCGCCCACGGCGGGCCGAACCAAGAACGGGCCGGCGTTGGCGACGCGCACGCGCACGTCGTCGGTCGCCAGCCCGCCGCGCAGGTCGCGCGCCGTCACGACGAACGACATCGTCTGCGCCCTCGTCGGCAGCGTCTCGAACTGCGGGCGCGGGGCGAGCAGGTTCTCCGCCGAAGGGAAGAGACGCACGGGGCTGAGGCCCGGCTTGTAGGAGCGGAACATCGGGTTGCCCTCATCGTACTGCTCCCAACCGTAGGTCAGTCGGTCGCCGTCCGGGTCGCTCCCCGTCGCCGTCAACTGAAAGGGCGTGCCCTTCGGGATGGTGTAGTCGCGCCCGCCGTTGACGATGGGCGGCGAGTTGGCGGGCGTCGCCGCCTCGGCCGCGCACGCGCTCTCGCCCCCGATGTGTTCGTTGACTTCGAGCAGGCTCGCCGTGTGGAAGTAGTCGTCGCTGTGCATGGCGACGTTCTCGTTGGGCTCGCAGATGCCCGCGTAGCCCATGATGGTCGTCCCGCTGCCCGGCTCGAAGGGGCGGCCGTCCGTCCCGCCGCCGCAACTGGCGAAGGTGTGGTTCGCGCCGAACTGGTGACCAAGCTCGTGCGCCACCCAGTCGACGGCGTAGACCTCGACGCTGTGCGCGTTGCCGCTCGCGTCGGCGCGGCCCGTCATGCCCCCGGCCTTCAGTTCCTCGTTGCAGACGCTCCGCAGGTAAGCGACGCCGCTCGGCGCGGTCGTAAAGACGTGGCCCACGTCGTAGGCGTCAGCGCCGAGGCGCGCGCTCACGACCTCCTGATTCAAGTCGATTATTTCCACGTCGTCAGGCTCGATGTCCTTGAAAGGGTCTTCGTCCTCTTTGACGAAGATGAGCTCGCGCTCGCGCCCGACGAGTTGGAGCGTGACGGCGAACTCGCGCTCGAAGATGGTGTTGACGCGCAGGATGGTATCGACGACGCTGCGGTAGGCGTCCTCGCGCGCGTCGCCCGTCGAGGCTTGCGCGTCGTCGACGAGCCGCGTGTAACCGCTCGTCGCCGTGACGGCGAGGCGGTAGGTGCGGCGCGGCCGTCGTATCTGAACGGGCGCGCGCGTCGCGGACGAGGCGGCGCGCGGGGCCGACCTTTTGTCCTTCCCCTCGACGACGCACTTGAAATCTCCGCGCTCCTTGCGCAGGTCGCGCTTGGCGTAACTCAGGTGGACGTTCTTGCGCCCGCCCGCGTCGCGCTCAAGCTTCGGGTCGATGAAGTACGTGCCGCGCTCGGAGATAATCATCCCGCGAAGTCCGGCCGCGGAGACCGTGAAGCCGACGGTCGCCGAGGGGTCGTCGACGCCCCAGCCGCGATAGGTTTTGACGGACGGGTTCGCCGCCGCCAACTCCGGCGCGAGCACTTCCGACTCCTCGACGCGGAAGCGCGCGAAGGGCTTGTCCGACGCCCCGGCCGGCAGCGGGAGCGTGATGACGACGCCCGCGTCGCGCCCCTTCGGCGCGGCCGAGCGCGCGCCCGTCCCGAGTGGTTCGAGCTTGCGGCGGAGCGCGTTCACGTCCAGCTCAAGCGCGCGGTAGTTCTCCACGTCGGGCGCAAGCTCGGCGCGCGCCGTGAACTCCTGCCAGAGTCCGTCCTCGGACTTCTCGTCTGACTGCTTCTCCTGCGACGCGGCGGCCAGCGACGGCCGACCTTGCGGACTCCATGCGGCCAGCGCACACGCCGCGACGAGGGCGCAGGCGACGGCGAAGACGGGGCGTGTTCTTCTCATGTCTAATCTCTCCTCGGGTTCGTTGATTCAACAGCGCGCTCAAAAGATGCGGGCGGCTTCGGCCGTCTGGGAGTGAGCGCGGCCGCACCTGCTTGAACGCTTGGGGCGTCGCGGCCTTGCCTCACGTCAAAGAAGTTCGTCAAGGATGCGACGCGCGCGCGCCGCACGTCAACGTCTGCCCCCGGCGATTCTTTTCGACTCGGGCAGGCGGCGCAGACGTAGCATCGCGGCGACGCCGAAGACGGGGCCGGGCGCGAGCGCGACGAAGGCGTAGCGCCAGCCGAAGCTCTCGACGAGAAGCGGGATGAGTTGAATCGAGATGGTCGTCAGAAGAAAGCCGCAGCAGGTCTGAATCGTCAGCGCCGTTCCCATGTAGCGCGGGTCGCCGAGTTCGGTCACGCAGGTCGAGAACTGCGCCGAGTCGGCCACGACGGTCGCGCCCCACAGCGCGGCGACCGCGAGCATCAGGGCCGGGTGCGCGTCGTAGACGAACCCGACGGCGAGACAGCACGCGCCGCTCAAAATCATCGCCGACGAAGTGACAAGCGTGCGGCCGACTCTGTCGGCGACAAGTCCGGCGGCGACGCAGCCCAGAGCGCCCGCGCCGATGACGACGAACGAAGCCACTTCGGCCCACACGGGGTCGCTCCCGCGCGCCGACACACCGGCGCGAATCATCACGGGAGCCCACGTCCACATCGCGTATAGCTCCCACATGTGTCCGAAGTAGCCGAAGTTGGCGAGGCGCACGCCGCGATTGCGGAAGACCTTCGCGACCTGTCGCGCGTCGAAGCGCGCGGCCGGGAGCGCGTGCGGCCCGTCGCCGACGAAGACGAGGACGACCGCCCCGCCCGCGACGGCCAACACTGAGGCAAGCAGGACGTTCGCGCGCCACGCCTCGCTCCCGACGGCGTTGAAGAGATAAGGCGTCGCCTTCCCCAACGTGAGCGCGCCGACGAGGACGCCTAAAGCCATCCCACGCCCCGCCCGAAACCACGTCGCCATGATCTTCATCCCCGGCGGGTACACCCCCGCGAGGAACAGACCCGTCAGGAAACGAAGCGCGACGCCGACGCCGAACGACTCGGCCGAGAGCGCGAACGCCGCGTTGACGATTGCACCGCACAGGGCTGACACCGCGAACAGACGACGCGCGTTGATGATGTCTGAGAGGTTGAGGAGTGCCGAGAGGAGCGTCCCCGCGACGAAGCCCAACTGCACCGACAGAGTCAGCCACCCCGCCTGCGATTCACTTAAACTCCACTCCGCCCTGAGCGCAGGCACGACCGCCGACGCCGAAAACCAAAGCGCCATGCACAACAGCTCGCCCACGGCCAGCAGCACGAGCGCACGCCAACGCCCAGCGCCCTGCGCGGGTCTATCGATGGTGTCTGCGGTCTCCAAATGCCTCGGTTATCGTGAGGCGGGACGACGACGGCGGCTGTCGCCTAGTCGTCCGTCAGCACCGCGCGCATTTCCACTTGGGAGAGGAGCGTTTCGACGTAGCATGAGAGCTTGTGCACCAGCACCGCCATCTCCTCGCCCGACTCGTAGCTGAGTTCCAGCGCGTCGGCGAACCGCTCGAAATCGTCCCAATCACGGTACATCAAGTAGTGCAGGCATTCGTAACGGAAGCGACGCACGCGCAGCAAAAGCGACAGGCCGGGGAGGACGCTGTACTCGTCCACGATCTCTCGCGCGTTGTCGAGCAGCCCCCGCAGTTCTTCGCGCAGCACGAGCGTCTGCTCGCGCCTCCGTCGGTAGTTCTCGAACAGTGCGGCCCCCGACACGCCCGCGTCGAATGAGCGGGCGAGTGTGACGGTGAGTTGCTGGTAGCAGTTTTCGAGCAGGGCGCAGGCGCGCAAGAGGCTGCGCTCCGCCTCGGACTGCGCGACCGGCGCGCCGGCCAGCTCCGTCTTGAAGACCCGCTTCAACTCGTGTCGGAGGGCGAACCCCGTGGCCTCGAACGTCTCGATAAGCGCGTCGGAGAGTCCGTCGACCCGTAGCTCGGCCGTCTCGACGTTCGTCAGAAGGTAGTGCGATGATTTACGTAAAGCGTCGAAGGCTCGGGCCAACCCGTCGGACGGGCCGCCGCCCTCCAAGGCATCTCTGACCGACTCGACGCGGCCGAGCAGTTGAACGATGTGCACAAAGATGCCGCGCATGAACTCCCTCACCTCGGGCGGCTCAATGCCTCGCACCACGGCGGCGAGCGACGTGGGCAACTCTTCGAGACTCCGTCCCGTCGCGGCCGTTTCGGCAGTCGGCGCACACGTCGAGAAGAGGCCGGAGAGCTCTTCCTCTAATTCGTCCTTCAGCGGGGTGTGCAAATCACTCATCGTATAGCGGGAACGTGCGGGCGGGTTCTAAGACTTCGCTCGGCAAGCTTCAGGCGGGCGGGGCAACAGGCCCTCATCACATTGAATGACAAACCGCCCTCAATAATCAACAAAAAAATGGGGGGCCGCAAAAATCCCCGCTCTGGCGGGCCTTTTTCTCGTCCCCCGCCTCCGCTCACCCGCGCCTGCCCGCCCGCGTTTCAACGAAAAACCCACTCCGCCCCGAGCGCCGGCAACTCGATTCACTCGCGCGCGCGGCATGTGTTAGTCTCTCCGTCGAAAGCTATCCGAAGACAATCAGCGAGGAGCGTAGGCGGCGAAGATGAGCATCATTGATTCCGTTCACGCGCGCGAGATTTTGGACTCGCGCGGCAACCCGACGGTCGAGGCCGAGGTCTATCTAATCGGCGGCGAGGTCGGACGGGCGGCCGTCCCTTCGGGCGCTTCGACCGGCGAGAACGAGGCCGTCGAGCTGCGCGACGGCGACCGCGCGCGCTACGGGGGCAAGGGCGTCCTGCGCGCCGTCGAGAACATCAATGAGCAGATTGGCCCGACCGTCGAGGGCTTCGACGCGCTCGACCAATCAGAAGTGGACGCCGCGCTCGTCGAGCTCGACGGCACGCCGACGAAGTCGAAGCTCGGCGCGAACGCTTTGCTCGCCGTCTCGCTCGCCACCGCCCGCGCCGCGGCCTCCTATCTGGAGATTCCGC